>NZ_JAKLSP010000048.1:0-30102 GCF_022014505.1 Pseudomonas sp. PGPR40
CCCAGGAAAGCGGCGCAACCATTGTCACCGACCGCGAGTACCGCGTCATCGAAGACGCCTTGGCAACGCTCAAGGAGAAACTTTACGAATATGCCCGCCAGGTGCGCCATAACGAGGGGCCGCAGGGCGCGACGACGAAGGAAAAGGCCGCGATAAGCGCCCTGTACCGAGAGCAAGATCGGCTGGAGAGAACCCAAAAACGTTTGCAAACCGTGCGCAATCGCCGCCTTACCCTGGCGGATGTGTACGGCAGCGCTGCCCGGTTACCGGCGTTCACCGGTAGCGTGGAACGCTGGAGCAAACACGCTGAAAATCGCCGTTTGGAGCAGTACGCAATGATTCCAAGGCAATTGGATGATGGATTTTGGCTGGCCCGCGAGCCGCTGGATATCGATTCGATCAGCTGAGTGTGGCCAACCTTTTAAAGGACTCTCCGATGCATGACTCAATCTCCAAACCGCACTTCTATCTCGATATCAGCGGGTTGCAGCATGACTTTCAGGTCCTGGCCTTCAGAGCCAGTGAATCGATCAGCCAGCCCTATGAGGTGACGCTGGAGCTGGTCAGTGAGCGGTCGAATCTTGACCTCGAGACGCCGCTGCACAAACCTGCATTCCTCGGCTTTGGCCCTCCCGGCGAGGGCTTGCACGGGCTGGTTTATAACATTGCGCAGCGAGAGTCAGGTAAACGACTGACGCGTTATGAATTGACGTTAGTGCCTCAACTGGCGTATCTGGCCCTCTGCAGCGACCAGCGAATTTTTCAGCAACGCAGTGTCGAGCAGATCATTACCGAAGTTTTGAACAAGCACGGCATTCTCGGTGATGCGTTCTCTTTTCAATTGGGCCCAAGCGTCTATCCGCCACGCGAGTACTGTGTTCAGTTCAATGAAACCGATCTGGGGTTTATTCAGCGACTCTGCGAAGAATCGGGTATTCACTACCATTTTCAGCACAGCCCACAAGGGCACCTATTAGTATTTGGCGATGATCAGACCTATTTTCGCCGGTTAGCCCCGTCAGTCTTTCGACAAAAAAATGGTCAGGTTGCCGATCACCCGGTGATTGACACTTTCGGCGTGCGTTTCGCCACTCGTCCCAGTCAAGTGGCGATTCGGGACTATGACTTCGAAAAGCCGAACCGGCGTCTTGAAGAAAAGCGCAAAAGCCCGGTCGCTCCGCCCCTGGAGGATTACCGGGCGCCGGGACGTTTCAAAAACGGCGATGATGGCAAGCGGCTTGCAACGCGCCAGTTGGAGCAACATCGCAGCGACTACTGCTTGGCGGAAGGCTCCAGCGACCTCGGTAACCTGCACAGCGGTCACTTTCTCGTCATGACTGATCATCATCGTGCGCAATGGAATGATCTTTGGCTCCTGACCGGCGTGACCCATGAAGGCCAGCAATTACAAGTGCTGGAAGAGGCGATGCCCAGTCACATCCATGCCGCGGACTTTCAGGGTTATCGAAACACCTTCACCGCGACGCCTTGGGAGGCTCTGTATCGACCGCCGAAAAAATACCCCAAACCGACCATTTCCGGCAGTCAAACCGCCAAAGTCACCGGGCCGGCAGAAGAGGAAATCCACTGTGATGAATACGGTCGGGTCAAAGTCTGTTTTTACTGGGACCGTACCGACCCGCAAACCGATAAAAGCAGTTGCTGGCTGAGAGTCTCGACCGTTTTGGCTGGCGACGGCTACGGAGTGGTCAGCATTCCCCGTGTCGGCATGGAAGTACTGGTCACCTTTATGGATGGCGACCCCGATCGCCCTGTGATTTCCGGTTGTCTGCCTCACCGTACCAACCCGGTGCCCTATGAGCTGCCGCAGAACAAGACCCGAAGCGTCTTTCGTAGTCGCAGTTCGAGCAAGAGCACAGGGTTCAATGAATTGCATATCGAAGATCGCGCCGGGCAAGAGTTGATCTACCTTCGGGCGCAGCGCGACATGGAACAGAAAATTGAAAACGACAGTCGGCTGGAAGTCGGTCGCGAGCGCCGGGAAACGATCAGGGGCACCAGCACCAGCGTGTTCGAGACCGAAGAACATCGCACTACCACCGGCGACCGCAAAACCCGGTTAATGGCCAATGATCATCTACACATCGCGCTAAGCAGCCATACCTATGTGGGTGAGGTGCTGGTCGCAGAGGCGGGTCAGGAAATTCATTTCAAAGGGGGGGTGAAACTGGTGCTAGACGCAGGCGATAACATGACCTTGTGTGCTGGCGATCAGCATCTTGTGATCTGTTCAAGTGGCATTTACAGCAGTTGTCCAATCGAGGTGGGGGGCAGCCCTGCGCCGGGTACGCTGGCGGCACCGGTGATACCGGGTGCAACTCAGGCATTGACGGCCCCGATCGAACGAGCGCCGGTCATCGCTCTTGTCCAACGGGTGCTGATGGCTCTGGCTGGCGAGCAATCCGCAGACTTCTGCCCGATCTGCGAGGCCTGTCGAGAGGGCGTTTGTTCAACCGAAGGAGTTTGCGCATGAGCTACCAGCCTGTTCAGTGGATGGCGCAGCAATCACAACTTGGCCGCGGTCTGTGTTTGATATTGGACTCGAAGGCGGCGCCGCGGATTCATCAGAGCTTGTTGCACCAGCTGACACCTGAACACTATCGCAGCGTCTACAGGGAAACCGCCGTCGCCGCGCTGGCCGTGGGCGGTCCGTTTATTTTTTCCATCGATAGTCTGAATCCGTCATCGCTCAATGAGTTGTTCGAAGGGCAGTCCCTGGATTGGGGGTGGCTGGCGAGCATCGAAAATCACTCAATCGAAATACTGGTGAAACATTGGCGCGAACGTCTGTTAATCGGGAAGCGATCGCAACAGGCGCTGTACCGTTTCCACGATAATCGGGTGTTGGCGCGAGCACTGGCTCATCTTCCCGAGTCGGCGTACCCCGAATATCTGGGGCCGGTCATCAGTGCCTGTTACTGGCAGGGCGAGCACTGGACGACAGTAGAGAATCCGGCGTCGGGCGAATACCCGGTCCCCGACTCTGCGCAATGGCTGGATATCCCGGCGCCGGTCAACCAGGGGCGGGCGATCCTGTTGGCCAATGTGGGTCAGTACCTGTTGGCCGAGCACAGTGAGGACCTTGCCCGATTGCCGGAAGACCTGTCGCCGAGAGCCTGGCTGATAGAACAACTCGACCTGGCACAGCGGTGGGGATGGCAGACGCCGGAGCAGCTGCATTTTTTGGTGGTCGAGCGTTTGCGGGAGATGCACACGCCCGGTATCAAAAATTGGGATCCGAGACCTGAAGAGGACGCGCAGGCTCATTTTGAGCGCCTGCACGGCGAGTGACTTCCCGGGATCAAAACCTGTCGGTAGATCGCAAGCCTGTGCTAGCCCCGTCCCGACAGATAGGTCGCGTAATCCGGGATGCGGTGTTCGTGAGCCTGATCCATCAACGGGCTGCTGAGCAGATAATCGGCGCTGCACTCATTGCAGGCCACCGGGATATTCCATACCGCCGCGACCCGCAGCAGCGCCTTGATGTCCGGGTCGTGGGGTTGCGGTTCGAACGGATCCCAGAAGAACACCAGCATGTCGACTTTCTGCTCGGCGATTTGCGCGCCCAGTTGCTGATCGCCGCCCAGCGGACCGCTGATCATGCTTTCCACCGGCAGGTCGAGGCGTTGTTGCAACAACAACCCCGTCGTGCCGGTGGCGACCAGTTCATGCTGTGCGAGTTTGTCCTTCTGCCGCTCGGCCCAGTCCAGCAAAAATATTTTGCAGTGGTCGTGGGCAACCAGGGCGATACGCTTGCGCGCTGACAAGGTTTTTTGCGTAAAGCTGATACCGATCATGGGTTGCTCCAGGGCAACAGATAGGGGCGATAGCGATCTGAAACGCCTTCGCCCCGTAGGAGCCGGCTTGCCGGCGAAGGCGATCTTGAAAACGCCTTTGCCCTGTAGGAGCCGGCTTGCCGGCGAAGGCGATCTTGAGGGCGCCTTCGCTGGCAAGCCAGCTCCTACGGCGCGGGCTTATTCCGCGTTGCACAGCGCCAGGCAGTTATCGAGCATGCGGTTGGAGAAGCCCCATTCGTTGTCGTACCAGGCCAGCACTTTGAGCAGTTTGCCGCTGGATTTGGTGTGGTTGGCGTCGAAGATCGACGACAGCGGGTTGTGGTTGAAGTCGCTGGAAACCAGCGGCAGGGTGTTGTAACCCAGAATCTTCGAGTGCTGGCTGGCTTGTTTGAGCATCGCGTTGACTTCATCGGCCGATGCTTCACGCTTGAGCTGCACAGTCAGGTCCACCAGCGACACATTGATCACCGGAACACGCACCGCCATGCCGGTCAGTTTGCCTGCCAGTTCCGGCAGCACCAGGCCTACCGCTTCAGCGGCGCCGGTCTTGCTCGGGATCATGTTCTGGGTGGCGGAGCGGGCGCGGTACGGGTCGGTGTGGTAGACGTCAGTCAGGTTCTGGTCGTTGGTGTAGGCGTGGATAGTGGTCATCAGCCCGCTTTCGATGCCCAATTCGCGGTGCAGCACCTGGGCCACCGGGGCCAGGCAGTTGGTGGTGCACGAAGCGTTGGAAATGATCTGGTGGGATTGGCGCAGAATGTCGTGGTTAACCCCATAAACCACAGTGGCGTCGGCGCCTTTGGCCGGGGCCGAGATAATCACTTTGCGCGCGCCGGCCGTAATATGCGCGGCGGCTTTGGCACGGTCGGTGAACAGACCGGTGCATTCGAACACGACGTCGACCTTCTCCGCAGCCCAAGGCAATTCAGCCGGGTTGCGAATGGCGCTGACCGAAATACGGTCGCCGTTGACGGTCAGGCTTTCCTGATCGTGCTGGACATCGGCATCGAATGTACCGTGAACGGTGTCGTACTTGAGCAGATGCGCGTTCATCGAGCTGTCGCCCAAGTCGTTGATCGCTACGATCTGCAGATCCTGACGATAACCTTGGGTATACAGTGCGCGCAGGACATTACGGCCGATACGGCCAAAACCATTGATTGCAATTCGAAGAGTCATTTAACAGCGCCGCCGTCGTTTTGTTGTTGGAATTACAAGATTATTCGCAAAAAAATAGAAAACAAGCCTTTTTAGT
Organism: Pseudomonas sp. PGPR40; assembly: GCF_022014505.1. Classification (NCBI taxonomy): domain Bacteria; kingdom Pseudomonadati; phylum Pseudomonadota; class Gammaproteobacteria; order Pseudomonadales; family Pseudomonadaceae; genus Pseudomonas; species Pseudomonas sp. PGPR40. Next base: position 5,074 of record NZ_JAKLSP010000048.1, read on the forward strand.
GGCAATATTTTGTTTTATCTACAACGAGTGACCTGAATCAACTGGTCCGAATGATCAAGAAAACCGTCTGTCACCCCGATCACAGCGGTGCTTGGTCAGCATAGACAATCAGGTCGCCACATCCGTTAGCCTGGAGTTCTACACATGCATCCCCGCGTCCTTGAGGTCACCGAACGGCTTATCGCCCGCAGCCGCACCACGCGTGAGGCTTACCTTGCATTGATCCGCAGCGCCGCCAGCGACGGTCCGATGCGCGGCAAGCTGCAATGCGCCAACTTCGCCCATGGCGTGGCCGGGTGTGGCAGCGACGACAAGCACAGCCTGCGGATGATGAACTCCGCCAACATCGCAATAGTTTCGTCATATAACGACATGCTCTCGGCGCATCAGCCGTACGAAGTCTTTCCGGAACAGATCAAAAAAGCCCTGCGCGAAATCGGCTCCGTCGGCCAATTCGCCGGTGGCACCCCCGCGATGTGCGATGGCGTGACACAGGGCGAGCCAGGCATGGAACTGAGCCTGCCGAGCCGCGAAGTGATCGCGTTGTCCACCGCTGTGGCGCTGTCCCACAACATGTTCGATGGCGCGCTGATGCTCGGCATTTGCGACAAGATCGTGCCGGGCCTGATGATGGGCGCGTTGCGTTTCGGTCATCTGCCGACGATTTTCGTGCCGGGCGGGCCGATGGTGTCGGGCATCTCCAACAAGCAGAAAGCCGATGTGCGTCAGCGCTACGCCGAGGGCAAGGCGACTCGCGAAGAGCTGCTGGAATCGGAGATGAAGTCCTATCACAGCCCTGGCACCTGTACCTTTTACGGCACCGCCAACACCAACCAGTTGCTGATGGAAGTCATGGGCCTGCACTTGCCGGGCGCTTCTTTCGTCAACCCGAACACCCCGTTGCGCGATGCCCTGACCCGCGAAGCGGCGCATCAGGTCACCCGCCTGACCAAGCAGAATGGCGACTTCATGCCGATCGGCGAAATCGTCGACGAGCGTTCGCTGGTCAACTCCATCGTGGCCCTGCACGCCACCGGCGGCTCGACCAACCACACGCTGCACATGCCGGCCATCGCCATGGCCGCGGGCATTCAGTTGACCTGGCAGGACATGGCCGACCTCTCCGAGGTGGTGCCGACCCTGAGCCATGTGTACCCGAACGGCAAAGCCGACATCAACCACTTCCAGGCGGCGGGCGGCATGTCGTTCCTGATCCGCGAACTGCTGGAAGCCGGCCTGCTTCACGAGAACGTCAACACCGTGCTCGGCCACGGCCTGAGCCGCTACACCAAAGAACCATTCCTCGATAACGGCGAACTGGTCTGGCGCGAAGGCCCGATCGAAAGCCTCGACGAAAACATCCTGCGTCCGGTCGCTCGCGCATTCTCGCCAGAGGGTGGCTTGCGTGTGATGGAAGGCAACCTTGGCCGTGGCGTGATGAAAGTATCCGCCGTCGCTTTGGAAAACCAGGTCGTCGAAGCACCGGCCATGGTGTTCCAGGATCAACAGGACCTGGCCGATGCGTTCAAGGCCGGTTTGCTGGAGAAGGATTTTGTCGCGGTGATGCGCTTCCAGGGCCCGCGTTCCAACGGCATGCCGGAGCTGCACAAGATGACGCCGTTCCTCGGCGTGCTGCAGGATCGCGGTTTCAAAGTCGCGTTGGTGACTGACGGGCGCATGTCCGGCGCCTCGGGGAAAATCCCGGCGGCGATTCACGTCAGCCCCGAAGCTTATGTGGGCGGCGCTTTGGCGCGAGTGCAAGAGGGCGATATCATCCGCGTCGATGGCGTCAAAGGCACCCTGGAGCTTAAGGTGGACGCCGAAGAATTCGCAGCACGCGAGCCAGCCAAAGGTTTGTTGGGCAACAACATTGGCAGCGGTCGCGAACTGTTTGGTTTCATGCGCATGGCCTTCAGCTCCGCAGAGCAAGGCGCCAGCGCCTTTACTTCTGCCCTGGAGACGCTTAATTGAAACTGGCTCTGGTCGGTGACATCGGTGGCACCAACGCACGTTTCGCGTTGTGGAAAAACCAGCAACTGGAATCGGTCCAGGTGCTGGCAACGGCAGATCACGCCAGCCCGGAAGAGGCCATTGCGCTCTACCTGAGCGGGCTTGGTCTGGCGCCGGGTTCAATCGGCTCGGTGTGCCTGTCGGTGGCAGGCCCTGTGAGCGGCGATGAATTCAAGTTCACTAACAATCACTGGCGACTCAGCCGCAAGGGTTTCTGCAAGACCTTGCAGGTGGATCAACTGCTGTTGATCAACGATTTTTCGGCGATGGCCTTGGGCATGACCCGCTTGCAGCCAGGCGATTTTCGGGTGGTCTGCGAAGGCACGCCGGAACCGTTGCGGCCAGCGGTGGTGATCGGCCCGGGTACGGGGCTGGGCGTGGGCACGTTGCTGGATCTGGGCGAGGGCCGTTTTGCCCCGCTGCCGGGGGAGGGCGGTCACGTCGACCTGCCGCTGAGCAGCCCGCGGGAAACCCAGCTGTGGCAGCACATCTTCAACGAGATCGGCCATGTCAGCGCTGAAACGGCGTTGAGCGGCAGTGGTTTACCGCGGGTCTACCGGGCGATCTGCGCGGTGGACGGTCACACGCCTGTGCTCGACACGCCTGAGGCGATTACGGCGGCCGGGTTGGCGGGCGATCCGATTGCCCTGGAAGTGCTCGAGCAGTTCTGTTGCTGGCTCGGTCGCGTGGCCGGCAACAACGTGCTGACCACCGGTGCTCGGGGTGGTGTGTACATCGTTGGCGGGGTGATTCCACGGTTTGCCGATTTCTTCATCAACAGCGGTTTCGCCCGTTGCTTCGCCGACAAGGGTTGCATGAGCGATTACTTCAAAGGCATTCCGGTGTGGCTGGTGACGGCGCCGTATTCCGGGTTGGTGGGTGCGGGTGTGGCGTTGGATCAAGCACAGTAGTGATCGTTCCCACGCTCTGCGTGGGAATGCAGCCCGTGACGCTCCGCGTCACTGGACGCGGAGCGTCCCTTGAGGCATTCCCACGCAGAGCGTGGGAACGATCGACGCGGTGTTTGTTGGTTCCGCGCTTAAGGCATAATCCGCCCAATTCAAACAACAAGGACGCCGCCCCGTGAGCTCAGTCAACAAGTCGATTTTGTTGGTCGATGACGATCAAGAGATACGCGAGTTGCTGGACACCTACCTGACCCGCGCCGGTTTCCAGGTTCGCACCACGCCCGATGGTGCAGGCTTTCGTCAGGCCTTGAACGACGCGCCGAGCGATCTGGTGATTCTCGACGTGATGCTGCCGGACGAAGACGGTTTCAGCCTTTGCCGCTGGATCCGCCAACACCCGCGCCAGGCCCACGTGCCGATCATCATGCTCACCGCCAGTTCCGACGAGGCCGACCGCGTCATCGGCCTGGAACTGGGTGCTGACGACTACCTCGGCAAACCTTTCAGCCCCCGTGAATTGCAGGCGCGCATCAAAGCCTTGTTGCGCCGCGCTCAGTTCGGTCAGGAGCGTTCCGGCGGTGAAGTGCTGGCCTTCGACGACTGGCGGCTGGACATGGTCAGCCATCGACTGTTCCACATCGACGGCGAGGAAGTGATTCTCTCCGGCGCCGATTTCGCGTTGCTGAAACTGTTCCTCGATCATCCTCAGGAAATCCTCGACCGCGACACCATCGGCAACGCCACCCGTGGCCGTGACTTGATGCCGCTCGATCGCATCGTCGACATGGCCGTCAGTCGATTGCGCCAGCGCCTTCGCGATACGGAAAAACCACCGAGGCTGATCCGCACCGTGCGTGGCAGCGGCTACCAATTGGCAGCCAATGTGGTTGCCAGCAATGGCCATTGAGTTCCTGCGCAAACTCGCCGGGCGCGTTCCCGTGCCGCGGTCGTTGCTTGGGCGCATGTTGCTGCTGACCCTGCTGGCGGTGCTGTTCGCCCAGGCGCTGTCGAGTGTGATCTGGGTGTCGCAATTGCGCGCCACGCAGCTCGAAGGGTTAGTCACCAGTGCCCGCAGCCTGGCGCATTCGATGACGGCCAGCGTCAGTTATTTCCGCTCGTTGCCGGTGGCGTTCAGGCCGTTGGTACTCGATCAATTGCGCAGCATGGGCGGCACCCGTTTCGTGGTGACCCTCAACGACAAACCCTTGGGCATGGAAGTGCTGCCGATCACCCCGCGCAAAGAAGCGGTGCTCAAAGCGGTGGACGAAGTGCTGCGCCAGTCGCTGGGCCAGGACGCCGACATCTCGGTGACGTTCGTCAGCCCCGAAGACCTGCGGATTTTCAACGGCGGCCTGAAGCTCGATGAGTTGCCGCGTTCCTGGGCACATTACGCGTTGACCCTGGAACCGGTGAACCCGCCGGTACTGGTCACGCAAATCCAGATGGCGCCGGGCGAGTGGCTGTACATCGCCTCGCTATTGCCTGAGCCCTACACCAGTCTTGAAGAACAAGGCCTGCCGGCGCAGCAGGTCTGGTTCATCGTGCTCACCAGCGGTTTCCTGCTGCTGTTCATCGGCCTGTTGGTGCACTGGCAGAGCCGGCCACTCAAGCGATTGGCGCGGGCGGCTCGGGACATGTCTCTGGGTGCTGAAGTCGAGCCGGTGGCCGAGGGCGGTGGCAGCGAAGTGGTGGAGGTGGGCCGCGCCTTCAATGCGATGCGCGAACGTATCAGCCGTTACCTGACCGAACGCAGCCAGTTGTTCAGCGCGATTTCCCATGACTTGCGCACGCCGATTACCCGGTTGCGACTGCGGGTGGAATTGCTCGAAGACGAAAAGCTGCAAGCCAAGTTCGGCCGTGATCTGGATGAGCTGGAGTTGTTAGTCAAAGGCGCGCTGCAATGCGTGAAAGACACCGACATCCACGAAAATATCGAGCCGGTGGACCTCAATCATGTACTCGATTGTCTGGTGGAGCCGTATCTGGCGCCCAACGGCAATGGCCGCGTGACTCAGCAGGGGCGGGCGCTGGCACCGTATCCCGGCAAGCCATTGGCGCTCAAACGCTGTATCGGCAACCTGATCGATAACGCCTTGAAATATGGGCAGAACGCACATCTGCACATCGATGACGACGAAAGCGCGTTTGTCCTGCATGTCGACGATGAAGGACCGGGTGTGCCGGAGCAGCGGCTGGAGCAAGTGTTCGAGCCGCACTTCCGCTTGGCCGGGCAGCAGCAGGGATATGGCTTGGGGCTGGGGATTGCGCGCAACATTGCCCACAGCCATGGCGGTGAAGTCAGCCTGCAAAACCTGCGTGAAGGCGGGTTGCGGGTGACGTTGCAGTTGCCGCGTAGTGTTGATTAGGAAGACCGCGTTATCGTTCTTCGCGAGCAAGCCCGCTCCCACATTGGATTTGTGTACGACGCAGAACCACTGTGGGAGCGGGCTTGCTCGCGAAGGCGTCAGTCCCTTCAATACATCCCTCAAGGCAAATGTCACAACTCGGTGACATAACTCGCCCCCTTCGTTACCTGCCCGCCACCGGCCGTTGTTTAGACTGCCCCCAGTCATAACAACAAAAAAGGTACTCCCATGGACACCTTCCAACCTGCCTTCAGCAGTTGGCTGAACGCGCCTGCCCATCAGCAATGGCTTGCCGCTGAAGGCCTGCGCCTGCTGGCGTTTGCCAAGGCTTCAAAGATTGCCGAAGGCTTCGGCAATCTCGACGAAAAGGGTCGCCTCCCAGCCAATGCGCAAGCTGAAACCATGAACACCGCGCGCATGACCCACAGCTTCGCCATGGCTCACATCCAGGGCCTGCCGGGTTTCGCCGAGCTGGTGGATCACGGCATCAAAGCCCTCAGTGGGCCGCTGCGTGACGCCGAACACGGAGGCTGGTTCGCCACGCCCGAACATCGCGACGGCAATACCGGCAAAGCCGCTTACCTGCATGCTTTCGTGGCGTTGGCCGCGAGTTCTGCAGTGGTCGCCCAGCGTCCCGGCGCACAAGCGTTGCTCGACGATGCGATCCATATCATCGACACGCATTTCTGGAGCGAGGAGGAAGGCGCCATGCGCGAATCCTTCAACCGCGACTTCAGTTGCGAAGAAGCCTATCGCGGCGCCAACAGCAACATGCACGCCACCGAAGCCTTCCTCGCCCTGGCCGATGTCACCGAGGACAACCGCTGGCTGATTCGCGCCCAGCGCATCGTCGAGCGCGTCATTCACGATCACGCCGCGGCCAACGATTACCTGGTGGTCGAGCATTTTGACCGCAACTGGCAGCCTCTACGCGATTACAACCACGACAACCCGGCCGACGGATTCCGCCCTTACGGCACCACGCCGGGCCATGGTTTCGAGTGGGCGCGGCTGTTGTTGCACCTCGAAGCGGCGCGGGTGCAGGCCGGGATACTCACGCCGGGCTGGCTCGCCACCGATGCGCAAAAACTCTTCGAGCACAATTGCCGTCACGGCTGGGACGTCGACGGTGCGCCGGGCATTGTCTACACCCTCGACTGGGACAATCGCGCGGTGGTTCGCCATCGTCTGCACTGGACGCACGCCGAAGCCAGCGCCGCCGCCAGCGCGTTGCTTAAACGCACCGGTGATGAGCAATACGAGCGTTGGTACCGACTGTTCTGGGAGTTTTGTGACAATCATTTCATCGATCGATGCGATGGCAGTTGGCACCACGAACTCGATCCGCTGAACCGTCCGAGCGCTGATATCTGGGCCGGCAAACCCGACCTGTATCACGCCTGGCAAGCCGTTTTGATCCCGCGCCTGCCGCTGGCGCCGAGCATGGCCACGGCGCTGGCGCAATGGTCCCAGAGCGTTGCTGTTTAACTAGCTATGTAACCATGTGGTGACATTCACGCGTCCCTTCGTTACCTGCGAAGGGGCATCCCCTGTTTAAAATCCTATGCAGCGCAAGCACCAGACTTGCTCATGCATAACAACAAGAAAGGTACTACTAGATGAATGCGATTTCTCGCCTCGCTACTGTCATTTCTCTCGCCTCACTGCTTCCCGTTGCAGCATTCCCCGTCAGTGCCCTTGCCGCCGATTCCAAAGGTTCGGTGGAAGTCGTTCACTGGTGGACGTCTGGTGGTGAAAAAGCGGCCGTCGATGTGCTCAAGGCCCAAGTCGAAAAAGACGGCTTCACCTGGAAAGACGGCGCAGTCGCTGGCGGTGGCGGCTCCACGGCCATGACCGTACTCAAAAGCCGCGCCGTGGCCGGTAACCCGCCGGGCGTTGCCCAGATCAAAGGTCCGGACATCCAGGAGTGGGGCAGCACTGGCCTGCTCAGCACCGATGCGTTGAAAGAAGTTTCCAAGTCGGAAAACTGGGACAGCCTGCTGATCAAGAAAGTCTCCGACACCGTGAAGTACGAAGGCGATTACGTCGCCGTTCCGGTGAACATCCACCGCGTCAACTGGCTGTGGATCAACCCGGAAGTGTTCAAGAAAGCCGGGATCGAAAAAGCGCCGACCACCCTCGAAGAATTCTATGCCGCTGGCGACAAGCTCAAAGCCGCCGGCTTCATCGCGCTCGCTCACGGTGGCCAGCCTTGGCAGGACAGCACCGTGTTTGAAGACGTGGTGCTTTCGGTCATGGGCGCCGACGGTTACAAGAAAGCCCTGGTCGACCTGGATCAAAAAGCCCTCTCTGGGCCCGAGATGACCAAGGCTTTTACCGAGCTGAAAAAAATCACCGGCTATATGGACCCGAACCGCGCGGGGCGTGACTGGAACATCGCCGCCGCTGATGTCATCAACGGCAAGGCCGGCATGCAGATGATGGGCGACTGGGCCAAGAGCGAATGGACCGCCGCGAAGAAAGTCGCGGGCAAGGACTACCAGTGCGTGCCGTTCCCGGGCACCGAAAAAGCTTTCACCTACAACATCGACTCGATGGCTGTATTCAAGCTCAAAGCCGATCGCAAAGGCGACATCGCCGCCCAGCAAGACCTGGCCAGGGTCGCTCTTGGCACGGACTTCCAGAAGGTCTTCAGCATCAACAAGGGTTCGATCCCGGTGCGTACCGACATGCTGAATGAAATGGACAAGCTCGGTTTTGACTCTTGCGCTCAAGCGTCCGCCAAGGATTTCCTGGCTGACGAGAAGACTGGCGGCCTGCAACCGAGCATGGCGCACAACATGGCCACGTCCCTGGCCGTGCAGGGCGCGATCTTCGATGTGGTCACCAACTTCATGAACGACAAGAACGCTGACCCGGCCAAGGCCAGCGCGCAACTGGCGTCGGCCGTCAAAGCTGCCCAGTAAAACCAAGGCCGCCGCAGGCCTGGCCTGCGGCATCCATCGATGATCTGCCAACTGTAGGAGCCGGCTTGCCGGCGAAGGCGGTGTGCCTGACACACCGTGTCGTCAGGTTCGCCAGCAAGCCGGCTCCTACAGGTTTGATCTTCATTTCTTGCAATGGATTATCCCGATGAGCTCTGTGGCGGTTTTCAGCAAAGCCTCACCGTTCGACGCATTGCAGCGCTGGCTCCCCAAGCTGGTTTTGGCGCCTAGCATGCTGATCGTCCTGGTTGGTTTTTACGGTTACATCATCTGGACATTTGTTCTGTCCTTCACCAATTCCAGCTTCATGCCGAGCTACAAGTGGGTCGGCCTGCAGCAATACATCCGCTTGATGGACAACGATCGCTGGTGGGTCGCGAGCAAGAACCTCGCGGTCTTCGGCGGCATGTTCATCGGCATCAGCCTGGTGTTGGGTGTGTTCCTCGCGGTGTTGCTGGATCAGCGCATTCGCAAGGAAGGCTTCATCCGCACCGTTTACCTGTACCCGATGGCGCTCTCGATGATCGTTACCGGTACCGCCTGGAAATGGCTGCTCAACCCAGGCCTGGGTCTGGACAAGATGCTGCGCGACTGGGGCTGGGAAGGCTTCCGCCTCGACTGGCTGGTGGATCAGGATCGCGTGGTGTATTGCCTGGTGATCGCTGCCGTATGGCAAGCCTCCGGGTTTGTGATGGCGATGTTCCTGGCGGGCCTGCGTGGCGTTGATCAGTCGATCATCCGCGCAGCGCAAGTCGACGGGGCGAGCCTGCCGACCATTTATTTGAAGATCGTATTGCCGAGCCTGCGCCCGGTGTTCTTCAGCGCCTTCATGATCCTCGCGCACATCGCGATCAAGAGCTTCGACCTGGTGGCGGCGATGACCGCGGGTGGCCCGGGCTATTCGTCCGATCTGCCGGCGATGTTCATGTACTCCTTCACGTTCAGCCGTGGCCAGATGGGCATTGGTTCGGCGAGCGCCATGATGATGCTCGGCGCGATCCTGGCGATTCTGGTGCCGTACCTGTACTCCGAATTGCGAGGCAAACGCCATGAGTAATCAACTTGGCAAGTCGGGCATCAGCTTCAGCCGCATCGCCATTTACGCAACCTTGTTGCTGGCCGCGGCGATCTATCTGGTCCCGCTGGTGGTGATGCTGCTGACCAGTTTCAAATCGCCGGAAGACATCCGCACCGGCAACCTCTTGAGCTGGCCGCAAGTGATTGATGGCATCGGCTGGATCAAGGCCTGGGACAGTGTTGGCAGCTACTTCTGGAACTCGGTGAAAATCACCGTGCCGGCGGTACTGATCTCGACCTTCATCGGTGCCATGAACGGCTACGTACTGTCGATGTGGCGCTTCCGTGGTTCGCAACTGTTCTTCGGCCTGTTGTTGTTCGGCTGCTTCCTGCCGTTCCAGACCGTGCTGCTGCCAGCCTCGTTCACCCTCGGCAAGATCGGCCTGGCCAACACCACCACGGGCCTGGTGCTGGTGCACGTGGTCTACGGCCTGGCGTTCACCACGCTGTTCTTCCGCAACTACTACGTGAGCATTCCGGATGCGCTGGTCAAGGCGGCGCGGCTGGATGGCGCGGGCTTCTTCACGATTTTCTGGAAGATCCTGCTGCCGATGTCGATCCCGATCGTGATGGTCTGCCTGATCTGGCAGTTCACGCAAATCTGGAATGACTTCCTGTTCGGCGTGGTCTTCGCCAGTGGCGATGCCCAGCCGATTACCGTGGCCCTGAACAACCTGGTCAACACCAGCACCGGGGCCAAGGAATACAACGTTGATATGGCCGCCGCGATGATCGCCGGGCTGCCGACACTGCTGGTCTACATATTCGCTGGCAAGTATTTCCTGCGTGGGCTGACGTCCGGCGCGGTCAAGGGGTAGAACATGGCAACTCTCGAATTACGCAACGTCAACAAGACCTACGGCGCCGGCTTGCCGGACACCCTGAAAAACATCGAGCTGAAGATCAATGACGGTGAGTTCCTGATCCTGGTTGGTCCATCGGGCTGTGGCAAATCCACCTTGATGAACTGCATCGCCGGTCTGGAAAACATCAGCGGCGGCGCGATCCTGGTGGACGACGCCGACATCAGCGGCATGAGCCCGAAAGATCGCGACATCGCCATGGTGTTTCAGTCCTACGCGCTGTACCCGACCATGAGCGTGCGCGACAACATCGCCTTCGGCCTGAAAATTCGCAAAATGCCGACGGCCGAAATCGACGAAGAAGTCGCTCGCGTAGCCAAGCTGCTGCAAATCGAACACCTGCTCAATCGCAAGCCCGGTCAACTCTCCGGTGGTCAGCAACAACGCGTGGCCATGGGCCGGGCGCTGGCGCGGCGGCCGAAGATTTACCTGTTCGACGAACCGCTGTCCAACCTCGACGCCAAGCTGCGGGTCGAGATGCGCACCGAAATGAAACTGATGCACCAGCGCCTGAAAACCACCACGGTCTATGTGACTCACGACCAGATCGAAGCCATGACCCTGGGCGACAAAGTGGCGGTGATGAAGGACGGGATCATTCAGCAGTTCGGCACGCCGAAAGACATCTACAACAACCCGGCCAACTTGTTCGTGGCGAGCTTCATCGGTTCGCCGCCGATGAACTTCATCCCCCTGCGTTTGCAGCGTAAGGAAGGTCGGTTGATAGCGCTGCTCGACAGTGGTCAGGCGCGCTGCGAATTGCCGCTGGCTATGCAGGACGCCGGCCTCGAAGACCGCGAAGTGATCCTCGGCATGCGCCCGGAGCAAATCGTGCTGGCGAACGGCGAGCCGAATGGTTTGCCGACCATTCGTGCCGAAGTGCAGGTCACCGAACCGACCGGCCCCGACACCCTGGTATTCGTCAATCTCAACGACACCAAAGTCTGCTGCCGCCTGGCACCGGACGTCGCGCCAGCCGTGGGCGAGACCCTGACCCTGCAATTCGATCCATCGAAAGTGCTGTTGTTCGATGCCAAGACCGGTGAACGCCTGGGGGTGGCCGGCCTGCCAAAAACCGAAGCTCACAGCGCCAACGTCGCCCAATTCAAAGGTCGCTGAAGATCAAAATTGTGGGAGTGGGCTTGTGTGGCGAGGGGGCTTGTCGGAACGCCGCACCGCCCCGTTCGAGTGCGTAGCGCTCGCAAATTTTTTGGGTCCGCTGCGCGGCCCAACGGGGGCAAGCCCCCTCGCCACAACTCGCTCCCATAGGGGGATTCGCGGCAGATGGGGACATCCGCCGCAACCGTTGTAAACCGCGTTAGATAAAAACAGTTAATAACAATAAGACGAGGATGTAGGGATGAAGAAGAACAACAACGCTCAGCTTATCTGCCAGTTGTCAGCCGTTGCGGCGATGATGCTGGCCGGTAGCGTACACGCGGCTGACGCGTTCAGTGCCGACTCGCAGTGGATGACCGGGGATTGGGGTGGCGCACGGACCAGGCTGATCGAACAAGGTATCGACATCAAGGCCGACTACGTCGGTGAAGTGGGCGCCAACCTGCATGGCGGCTACAACGACGACAAGACAGCGCGTTACGCCGACCAGTTTGGCCTGGGCGTGGCGCTGGATCTGGAAAAGCTGTGGGGCTGGGATAACACCCAGGCCAAGATCCAGCTCACCAACCGTAACGGTGAGAACATCTCCAATGACCGTGTCGGCGACCCGCGTGCCGGCACCTTGAGTTCTTCTCAGGAAGTCTACGGCCGGGGCCACATGGTTCGTCTGACTCAATTGTGGATTCAGCATCAGTTCCTCGACAACAAGCTGGATGTCAAAGCCGGGTACTTCGGTGAAGGTGAAGACTTCAACACCTTCCCTTGCGAGTTCCAGAACCTGGCGTTCTGCGGTTCCCAAGTGGGTAACTGGGCAACCAACATCTGGTACAACTGGCCGGTCATGCAGGCGGCGGTTCGCGTGAAGTACAACATTACGCCTGAGTTCTATGCGCAGATCGGCGCGTACAACCAGAACCCGTCGCAACTGGAGCACGGTAACGGCTTCAAGCTTAGCGGCAGTGGTACCGAAGGCACCGTCTTGCCGGTCGAACTGGTCTGGTCGCCGAAGGTCAACAACCTGCCGGGCGAATACCGTGTCGGTTACTACAAGAGTACGGCCAAGGCCGATGACGTTCGTGAAGATGAAGACGGCAATGATGCGGCTACCAGCGGCAATGCCTATCGCAGCCACAGCAGCAAGTCCGGCTACTGGTTCGTTGCACAGCAACAGCTCACCACCCACAACGGTGACGCTTCGCGCGGTCTGAACATTGCGGCCAACGCCACCTTCCACGACAAGGACACCAATATCGTCGACAACTACCAGTCGCTGATGTTTGTGTACAAGGGCCCGTTCGATGCACGTCCAAAGGATGACGTCGGGATCGGTTTTGCCCGTATCCATGTCAACGATGACGTGAAGAAAAACGCCGAATTGGTCAACGCCGCCAATGGTGTCAGCGACTACAACGATCCGCTGTTCTCGCCGTTGCGCTCCACCGAGTACAACTACGAGATCAACTACGGCTTCCACGTTACCAACTGGCTGACCGTACGTCCTAACCTGCAATACATCACTCACCCGGGTGGTGTGGATGAAGTCGACAACGCGCTGGTCGCCGGCCTGAAAATTCAGTCGGTGTTCTAACGCGTCTGCGATAAGCTCCTCTCTATGTGCGCATTTTTGCGGACGGCCATGGCTGTCCGCTTTTTTTTGGGGGCAGCACACCCCTTGGACAGATCGTTCCCACGTTCTGCGTGGTAACGCCGCTCTGGACGCTCTGCGTCCATCGTATGTGACGCAGAGCGTCACGGGATGCATTCCCACGCAGAGCGTGGGAATGATCAGGTAGAAAAATGATTTTCAGGACCGCGGCACATGCTTGAGCATCCGCTACAACGCTTCTTCAAATCCTTGCGCGAACGTCCGGTGTTTGCGTGGGAGCGCTATCAGATGCGCGATGTGCTGGTGATCGACCATCCGCTGTGTCAGGCGGTGTTCAGTCGGCAGGGCGCGCAGTTGCTGCACTTTCAGCCAAAGGGTCAGAAACCCTGGTTGTGGTGTGCGGCAAAGTGGCCGCATGTTGGTGCGATTCGCGGCGGTGTGCCGGTGTGTTGGCCGTGGTACGGCCGTCATCCGAACGAAAACGCCTGGCCGTCCCATGGCTGGGCGCGTTTGCTCGACTGGAAACTGCTCGACAGCAGCAGTGATGACGATGGCGTGCATCTGCACTGGCAGTTACAGCTGTGCGACTGGCAAGTGGACTTGCACGCGCACTTGGGCGAACGCATGGATTTGCACCTGAGTACTGAACATCAGGACGACATGCCGTGCCAGTTGAGCCAGGCGTTGCACGCCTATTGGCGTATTGGTGACGTGGCTGAGGTAGCGCTGTCTGGGCTCGACGGCGCGCAAGGTTACGACCAGTTGAGCCGCCAGGTTTGCCAGCAGGAAGGCGAGTTGCGGGTCGACGGCGGTTGTCAGCGCGTGTTTCAGCATGACGGTGAATTGCAGCTCAAGGACCACGCCTGGCAGCGGGAACTGTGTATCGACACCGGCGACCATGCGGACACGGTGGTCTGGCATCCGGGCTCGCGGCCATTGCTGGGCGTGAGCTGGAGCGAGGTTTTAGAGTTCGTCTGTGTGGAAGCGGCCAGCGGCGGGACCGATAGCCTGTGCCTGCCGCCGGGGGAGCGGGCGCATTTGAGTTTGCAGGCGCGGGTGATCGTTCCCACGCTCTGCGCTTGATCGTTCCCACGCTCTGCGTGGGAATGCAGCCCGTGACGCTCTGCGTCACTGGACGCGGAGCGTCCCTAGAGGCATTCCCACGCAGAGCGTGGGAACGATCGGTAGGGGTTAACTAAACTCATCGCCAATCGGATACCGACTGGCATTCAGGCTTTCCTTGATCTTGCGCAAATGCGGTTGGAAATCCACACCCCGGCGCAGGGTCATGCCGGTGGCGAGCACATCGAGCACGGTCAACTGAATGATCCGCGACGTCATCGGCATGTAGATGTCGGTGTCTTCCGGCAGTGGAATGTTCAGGCTCAAGGTACTCGCCTTGGCCAGCGGCGAACCCTCGGCCGTCAGGCCCAGTACTGAAGCGCCGTTTTCCCGGGCGATGCGCGCCACTTCCACCAGTTCGCGGGTGCGGCCGGTGTAGGAAATGATCACGAACAACTCACCGGTATGGGCCACCGAGGCGATCATGCGTTGCATCAGCACGTCGGCATGGGCGGTCACTGCCAGGTTGAAGCGGAAGAATTTGTGCTGTGCATCCAGTGCCACCGGGGCCGAGGCGCCGAGACCGAAGAAGTGGATCTGCCGGGCCTGGATCAACAGGTCGACGGCACGGCTGATCAGGTTCGGATCCAATGCCTGGCAGGCGCTGTCCAGCGACGCGATCGCGCTGCCGAAGATTTTCTGGGTGTAGGCTTCCGGGTTGTCGTCGGCTTCCACCGCGCGGCTGACATACGCCGCGCCACTGGCCAGGCTCTGGGCCAGCTGCAGTTTCAGTTCCGGGTAGCCGCTGACACCGAACGAGCGGCAAAAACGATTGACTGTCGGTTCGCTGACCGAAGCGGCCTGGGCGAGGGCGGCGATACTGAACCGGGTGGCCTGCTGCGGGTTGAGCAGGATCACTTCGGCGACTTTGCGTTCTGCCTTGTTCAGGTCTTCAAGGCGATTCTGGATCTGTTCCAGTAAATTTCGCACGCGGTCCATTTCATGTTCCTTAGGTCAGCAGCGCAAATAAGCGTTCGGCTAATGCAAATTGGGCCTTTGATACGGCCCATAACGGTGGCCTATCCTACTGATGGCTCCGACCGACCACCACTCGGAATCTATATTTTGCGAAAATGTTGTGGTTATTACTACATTTTCCCTTGAGTGATGCCTTGAAAAAAGGTATTTGTAGCTTAACTTGATAAAAGAACAAACATCATGCCTTCGATTACGGTTGAACCTTGCACCTTTGCCTTGTTCGGCGCTCTCGGCGATCTGGCCTTGCGCAAGCTGTTTCCTGCCCTTTATCAACTCGATGGCGCCGGCCTGCTTCATGAGGATACGCGCATTATTGCGCTGGCCCGTGAATCCGGCAGCGAGCAGCAACATCTGGCGTTCATCGCCGCTGAGTTGCGCCGCTATGTCGGAGCCAAAGAACTGGATGACGCTGTGCTCGAGCGCTTCCTGGCCCGCTTGAGCTACCTGCACGTCGACTTCCTCAAGACTGACGACTATGTCGCCTTGGCCGAGCAGGCTGGCAGTGCCCAACGAGTGATTGCCTACTTCGCTACCCCGGCGGCGGTTTATGGCGCTATTTGCGAGAACCTGTCGAAGGTTGGCCTGAGCGAAAATACCCGCGTGGTGCTGGAAAAACCCATCGGTTCGGACCTTGAATCCTCGCGCAAGGTCAACGACGCCGTGGCGCAGTTCTTCCCGGAGAACCGCACCTATCGCATCGACCACTACCTGGGTAAAGAGACCGTACAAAACCTGATCGCCCTGCGTTTCGCCAACAGCCTGTTCGAAACCCAGTGGAACCAGAATTACATTTCCCACGTGGAAATCACCGTGGCCGAGCAGGTCGGGATCGAGGGCCGTTGGGGCTATTTCGACAAGGCCGGGCAGCTGCGGGACATGATCCAGAATCACCTGCTGCAATTACTCTGCCTGATCGCCATGGACCCGCCGGCCGACCTGTCCGCCGACAGCATCCGCGACGAGAAAGTCAAAGTCCTCAAGGCACTGGCGCCGATCAGTCCGGAAGGCCTGACCACTCAAGTGGTGCGCGGCCAGTACATCGCCGGCCACAGTGAAGGCAAATCGGTACCCGGGTATCTGGAAGAGCCTAATTCCAACACCCAGAGCGACACCGAAACCTTCGTCGCCCTGCGTGCCGACATTCGCAACTGGCGCTGGGCCGGCGTGCCGTTCTACCTGCGCACCGGCAAGCGCATGCCGCAGAAGCTGTCGCAGATCGTCATCCATTTCAAGGAGCCGTCGCACTACATCTTCGCCCCCGAGCAGCGCTTGCAGATCAGCAACAAACTGATCATCCGCCTGCAACCGGACGAAGGCATTTCCTTGCGCGTGATGACCAAAGAACAAGGCCTGGACAAGGGCATGCAGCTGCGTAGCGGTCCGTTGCAGCTGAATTTTTCCGACACTTATCGCAGCGCGCGGATTCCCGACGCCTACGAGCGGTTGTTGCTGGAAGTAATGCGCGGCAATCAGAATTTGTTTGTCCGTAAAGATGAAATCGAAGCCGCGTGGAAGTGGTGTGACCAGTTGATCGCCGGGTGGAAGAAATCCGGTGATGCGCCCAAGCCGTACGCGGCCGGGTCTTGGGGGCCGATGAGCTCCATTGCACTGATTACGCGGGACGGGAGGTCGTGGTATGGCGATATCTGAATTGAAGCTGCCTCAGGGCGTTAGCGCTCATGAGTTCAAAAGCCCGGTGCTGCTGGCCGAAGGCCTGGCATTGGCGGTGGCCAAACAACTGAGCGACGCGATTGCCGCGCAAGGCGCCGCGACGCTGGTGGTGTCTGGCGGACGTAGCCCGGTGGCGTTTTTCCAGCACTTGGCCAAGCAGGCGCTGGACTGGTCGAAAGTGGTTGTCAGCCTGGCTGATGAGCGCTGGGTGCCGGTGGAGCATGCCGACAGCAATGCCGGTCTGCTCAAGCGTTACCTGTTGCAAGGCCCGGCGGCCAAGGCTCAGTTTCTGAGCCTGTACAGCGCCACCGCCAACCTGGAGCAGGCCGCCGAACAGGCTGATCGCTTGCTCGCCGAATTGCCGCCGATCGACGTGCTGGTGCTGGGCATGGGTGACGACGGTCATACCGCGTCGCTGTTCCCCAACAGCCCGAACCTGGCCGATGCCTTGAAACTCGACGGTACCCGTCGCTGCTGGCCGATGCTGGCGCCAACCGTGCCTCATCAGCGCCTGACCATGAGTCGCGCGCTGCTGGCCTCGGCGAAGCACACTGTTCTATCGATTTCCGGTCAGTCCAAGCTGACAACCCTGAATGCCGCACTGGCCGGTGACGATGTCGCTGCCATGCCGATTCGGGCGTTTCTGCAACCTACGTTAGAGATTTACTGGTGCCCATGAACCAAGGATCAGCCGCTATGACAAACACATCCCCGACCGTTTCCATGGCGGACAAAGTTGCCCTGATCGACAGCCTCTGCGCCAAGGCGCGGATCCTGCCGGTGATCACCATCGCTCGTGAACAGGACGTGCTGCCATTGGCCGACGCCCTGGCGGCCGGTGGCTTGACGGCGCTGGAAGTGACCCTGCGTTCGCAGTTCGGTCTCAAGGCGATCCAGATCCTGCGCGAGCAGCGTCCGGAACTGATCACCGGCGCGGGCACCGTGCTTGATCGCGGCATGCTGGCCGCTGCCGAAGCGGCCGGTTCGCAATTCATCGTGACGCCGGGCATCACCCGTGACCTGCTTGAAGCCAGTGTCGGCAGCCCGATCCCGCTGTTGCCGGGCATCAGCAACGCCTCCGGCATCATGGAAGGCTATAGCCTGGGTTATCGCCGTTTCAAGCTGTTCCCGGCGGAAGTCAGTGGCGGCGTCGCGGCCATCAAGGCGCTGGGCGGTCCGTTCGGCGAAGTAAAATTCTGCCCGACCGGCGGCGTCAGCCCGGCGAACATCAAGAGCTACATGGCGTTGAAAAACGTGATGTGCGTAGGCGGTAGCTGGATGCTTGACCCCGAGTGGATCAAGAACGGCGACTGGGCCCGCATCCAGGAGTGCACTGCCGAGGCATTGGCTTTGCTGGACTGATTGAGCGGATTTACCAAACACTTCGTTGGTGTGTTCTACGGTTTTACGGTGCGCTTGGTCGGTGCACCGTTTTTTTTTGCCTGAAAGAAAACCCTTATGGCTGCCACGTTTTTTTTGCCAAAAAAGAAACCTACAGGACATCATGCGATACATAGTTACCGCATCTCGCCGCTCGTCCAGCGTTAACCTGCGTTCATCTTATGGAAGAGAGAACGTCATGGATGACAACACTGCACTTACATCCCCACCACCGGTGTGCCAACTGTCACCCGAACAGATCGCCGGCCCGTATTTTCGAAACCCCAAACTGATCAGGCGAAACATCAGCGAAGGCATGGATGGCATCCCCTTGGTGCTGCGGCTGACGATCGTCGATGCCATGACCGGTCAACCGGTCACCGGGGCGGTGGTTGATATCTGGCATTGCAACGCGCGCGGGGCGTATTCGGGCTGGAGCAAGGTCGACCCGGACAAGGAGGTCGACGTCGGTGATATCGGCTCGATCCCGCGTACTGATGACGACACTTACCTGCGCGGTGGGCAATTCACCGACAAAAAAGGCATCGTGCGGTTTACCACCATTTATCCGGGGTATTACGCCGGACGCGCCCTGCACATCCACGTCGCTGTCCGCATCACGGCCGGCAACAACTATCTGGAAGAGCGACATGTCGCTTGGGTCGGGCAGCTTTATTTTCCCGAGATCGCATCAAGGTCGGTGCTTAACGCCCGTGAGTACAGTGGTCGAGCCGTCTCACCGCTGACCAACGATCAAGATTTTTTCTATGAAACCATGGGTGGTGAAGCCTCGACCCTGAACGTTCACGCCATCGGTCGAGACTCGAATGAAGACGGCTTTTTCGGGCACATGACCATCGGTGTCGACACGTTTGCGGTGTCATCGCAAATCAAGCCTGAGGACTTCGACAAATACACCGTGTGACATCAGCTCAATTCGCTCAGCGCCCGGGCCAGTAGATCCATGTCCGCTGCGGTGGTGGTGAGCCCCGGCGTAATGCGGATGCACGGGCCACACGCTGCGCCGCTGCGCATCACGGTAAACAGGTTGTAGTCGTTGAGCAGTCGCTCGACCATTGCCTGTTGGTCGGTATGTCGGGTAAAGCGCATCGAGGTGATGCCGCAATACAGGCGTGGGTCATCCGGGGTCATGACTTCGATCCCCGGTAATGCCCGAACGGCTTTGACCCATCGGTTTCGCAGATAATTAAGCCGCATGCCCTTGGCGACGGAACCGCCCATGGCGCGATGTTCTTCGAACACCAGCGGCAGGGTCAGCAGCGCCGGAATATTGGGCGTGCTGTAGGGCGTGCGGGCGCGAATGTCGGTGACCGGGAAATGCATCTCGCCCATGTCCGGGTCGATATCGGCCAGGCGCTCGGGCGCGATGTAAATGAAACCGAGGGTCAGTGGCGCACCGATCCATTTGTGCAGGTTGTAGCCGGCAAAGGCGATGCCCAGCTCATCGAGATTGAACTCGATCTGGCCGAGGGCATGGGCGCCGTCGAGGATCACGTCAATGCCGTATTCCCTGGCGGCAGCAGCAATTGCCTGTACTGGCATCACCAATCCGGTGCGATGGGTGACGTGGGTCAAGGCCATCAGCTTCAGTCGCGGATAACGCTCGAAAGCTTCGCGGTAAGTGGTCAGTAAACTGTCGAAACTGGCGGGGTGGCGGTGTTCGATCTCGATCACTTCCACGCCTCGATAGCGGGCCAGCCAACGCATCGCGCCCTTGACCGTGTCGTACTCCAGATCGCCTATCAGCACCTGATCGCCCGGCTCCAGGCGGTTGTAGTTGCGGATCAGCGATTGCAGGCCGTCCGAGGCGTTATGGGTGAGGGCGACGGCTTCGGCGGGCGCACCGATCAGCTCGGCCAGTTGTTCACGAATCTTGACGCTTTCGCCCTGTTCGAAGCGCTGGCGCACATGCACCGAGTTGCCGCGGTTGATCAGTTCGATGTTGCGCTGATACTCCTCGACCACCGTGCGCGACATGCGCCCGAAGTAACCGTTCTCGAGATTCAGGGGGCCGGGTTCGACAGCATAGCGGTCGGCAAAGGTCAGCCAAAAGGCTTCATCGCGGGAGCGGCGGGTGTTATCGGGCATGAGCAACTCGGTGAAGTAGGGCGGGTCAGTGGCGAGGGGCGGGTTTGCCGTGTTTGGCGCGCAGCGGTTCGAGCAGCTCCGACAAGCCGTTATGGTCGATTTCCTGCATCAAGGCCAGCAAACCGCCGAGTTCACCATGGGGGAAACCTTCGCGAGCAAACCAGTTCAGGTATTGACCGGGCAGGTCAGCGATGATGCGGCCCTTGTATTTGCCGAAGGGCATTTGGCGGGTAATCAGCAGTTCGAGCTTTTCGGGATTCATCATCAGTTATCTAGATTCAAAAACAGCCTGGAAAATACAGGCATTCTGCATGCAGGCCAAATGACAGATCATGCAAAAAAAGCGGATACATATTTCGCCTTAAACTCCAACTGATTGAAATATAAGTAAAAAGACGTCAATTCAAAGCTGGCATGCAGGGTGCAACGACTCATTGCATCTTTCATCAACCGCAAGGAATTGAAAAATGACCGACATTAATAAAGAAGCGATCTCTGTACTCAACGACCTGATTGAAACCTGTAAAGACGGTCAGGAAGGGTTCAAGACTTGCGCTGAAGACCTCAAAAATCCAGAAATCAAAACCCTGTTCATTCAGCGCTCCACCGACTGCGCTGCCGCTGCGGCCGAGCTGCAGGCGACTGTGCGTTCCCTGGGCGGTGATCCGGAAACTTCCACCAGTGTCAGCGGCGATATGCATCGTCGGTGGGTCGACGTGAAGGCGATGTTCACCGGCAAGGATGACGAGGCCGTGCTGAACGAAGCCGAACGTGGTGAGGACCACGCGGTGAAGGCTTACAAGGAAGCACTGGAAAAAATCAACGAGAACAACCTGGTGAGCATTCGTGACATCGTTGAACGCCAATATCACGGCGTGCAACGCAACCACGATCAGGTGAAAGCGCTACGTAATCAGGCTCGCGCACGCTCATAAGCGTTCGTTGTCTGTCAAAAACGCCAGTTAGTCTGGCGTTTTTTTGTGTTCGGAATTGTAAGAAGAACGATAATGCTGCATTCACTGTGGCGAGGGGGCTTTCCTCAATGCCATGTAGGAGCGAGCTTGCTCGCGAAAACGGCGGTACAGTCAACATTGATGTCGCCTGATATACCGCTTTCGCGAGCAAGCTCGCTCCTACAGGTTTCGCGGCTTGCCTGTGGCGAGGGAGCTTGGAATCAGCCGATGCTGATCGCCGGCAACGTCGGCAATGTCACGGTCTGTTGCTTGCGCGGCGCCAGAATCTCCGCCTCGCCGTCCACCACCAACTCGTCGCGCTGGTTGAACACCCGCGTGGCGATACGCACACGAAACTTCGGCAGTTTTTCGAGAATCTCCAGGCGCACGGTCAGGGTGTCGCCAATCTTCACCGGTTTCTGAAAGCTCATCGTCTGACCGATATAAATAGTCCCCGGCCCAGGCAACTCGCAAGCCACCGCTGCGCTGATCAACGCGCCGCTGAACATGCCGTGGGCGATACGCTCCTTGAACATGCTGGCGGCGGCAAATTCGGCGTCCAGGTGCACCGGGTTGTGGTCGCCGGACATCGCGGCGAACAACTGAATGTCGCGCTCTTCGACGGTCTTGCTGTAGCTGGCGGTCTGGCCGATTTCGAGGGCTTCGTAAGGGGTGTTGGTAACCTGGGTCATCTGTCTCGATTCCTGTGACGAATTAAATAAATCCACAAAAAAACTATTCGGCTCTGGGTGGCCGGCGGTTGCTCAAGGCCTGAGCGATCCAGTTCAGCACATCGGCCGTCACTTCGTCGCGGTTGCTCTCGTTGAACAGTTCATGCCGGGCCTGCGGGTAAATCGTCAGCTGCAGGCTCTGGCAGCCAGCGTCGCGCAGGGCGTGGGCCAGATATTTCAGACGTTTGCCTTCGCTCACCGGATCACATTCGCCGCCAATCACCAGCAGCGGCAGGCCCGGATCGATCTGGGCGAGATTGGACGCTTTGCTGATTTGCTGCAAGCCGCCCAGCAAGTCGATCCACAGTTGATTGGTGCAGCGAAAGCCACAGAGCGGGTCATTGGCGTATTTGTCGACTTCAGCCGGATCACGGCTCAGCCAGTCGAACGGCGTGCGCGCCGGTTTGAATTTTTTGTTGAACGAGCCGAATGACAGCCATTCGATCAGCGCACTGCGCCCCTTGGGGCCTTGGCGCAGGCGTTCGAGGCGAGCAATCTGTCGCGCGGCGCGATAGAGCGCCATGGGCTGGAAGTTCGAGCCGCTGAGAATCGCCCCGTGCAGGCTGGCGCTGTGGTGCAGCAAGTAACCCTGGGCGATGTAACTGCCCATGCTGTGACCCAGCAACACGATCGGCACGCCGGGATGCTGTTGGCCGATGTGTTGGTTAAGGCTGGCCAGATCGCCGACCACTTTGCACCAGCCGTCGTCATCGGCGAAATGGCCAAGCGTACCGTTTTCGGCAGTTTTGCCATGTCCACGCAGGTCCGGCGCATAAACGCCGTAATCCTGATCACAGCATGCTTGCGCCAGACGGGCGTAGCGGCCGCTGTGTTCTGCCATGCCGTGGGCCAGCAGGATCACCGCCTTGAGCGGCGCGGCCGGCAGCCACTGGTTGACGAAAAGGCGACTGCGGTCACTCGCGGTCAGCCAGAAAGTGTCGTGAATCATGGCGGTTCCTTTGCGTTGAGCTGGGGTGGGAAACAGCCCCGCTGCATTGTATAGCGCATCCGTCGCGGGCCGTCTGATCAGGCCACGGCGGGGCAGCAAGATTCACGCGATCTATGACGCCCGTGCGCATATTTGCCTGATTCACCATAGCTGCTAGTGTCCGGGAAGCACCGTTTTTCGCTTCCTGCTTTTTATGGAATGAGAGAGAAGGACAGAAAAGCGGCCCCGGATGACTCAGGTAAAGAGGACAAAAATAATGCAACCTGATTTCTGGAATGACAAGCGCCCGGCCGGCGTGCTCCTGGATATTGACCTTGGGGCCTATAAGTCGGTGATCGAGGTGTTCGAGCGTTCCTGCAAGAAATTTGCCGACCGCCCGGCATTCAGCAACATGGGCGTGACCCTGACCTACGCCGAACTGGAACGCTACAGCGCTGCGTTCGCCGGTTACCTGCAAGCTCATACCGACCTGGTGCCGGGGGATCGCATCGCGGTGCAGATGCCCAACATCCTGCATTACCCGATTGCCGTATTCGGTGCCTTGCGCGCCGGGCTGATCGTGGTCAATACCAACCCGTTGTACACCGCGCGGGAGATGCGTCATCAGTTCAAGGACTCCGGTGCCCGGGCGCTGGTCTACCTGAATGTGTTCGGCCAGAAGGTCCAGGAAGTGCTGCCCGACACCGACATCCAGTACCTGATCGAAGCGAAGATGGGCGACCTGATGCCCACCGCCAAGGGCTGGCTGGTCAATACCCTGGTGAGCAAAGTCAAGAAAATGGTCCCGGCGTATTCGTTGCCGCAGGCCATTTCCTTCAAGAGTGCGTTGCGTCTGGGTCGGGGCCTGGGCATCAAACCGCTGAACGTCGGCCTCGACGATATCGCGGTGTTGCAATACACCGGCGGCACCACCGGGCTGGCCAAGGGCGCGATGCTGACCCACGGAAATCTGGTGGCGAACATGCAGCAGGCGCGCGCGTGTCTGGGGCAATTCGGCAACGACGGTCAGCCGCTGCTGCGCGAAGGCCAGGAAGTGATGATCGCGCCGCTGCCGCTTTACCATATCTATGCCTTCACGGCGAACTGCATGTGCATGATGGTGACCGGCAATCACAACGTGTTGATCACCAATCCACGGGACATTGGCGCCTTCATCAAAGAGCTGAAGAACTGGCGGTTCTCGATGCTTCTGGGGCTCAACACGCTGTTTGTCGCGCTGATGGACCATCCGGACTTCAAGACCCTGGACTTCTCCAGCCTCAAGCTCACCAACTCCGGCGGCACCGCGCTGGTCAAGGCCACGGCCGAGCGCTGGGAGCAGCTCACTGGTTGCCGGATCACAGAAGGTTATGGCCTGACCGAAACCTCGCCGGTGGCCTGCACTAACCCTTACGGCGACAAGTCGCGCATTGGCACGGTCGGCCTGCCGGTGCCGGGCACGACGCTCAAGATCATCAACGATGAGGGCATCGAACTACCGCTGGGCGAGCGTGGTGAACTGTGCATCAAGGGCCCGCAGATCATGAAGGGTTACTGGCAGAAGCCCGAAGCCACCGCCGAAGTGCTGGACGCCGACGGCTGGTTCAAGTCGGGCGACATCGCGGTGATCGACCCGGACGGTTTCGTGCGCATCGTCGATCGCAAGAAAGACATGATCATTGTCTCGGGCTTCAACGTGTACCCGAACGAGATCGAAGACGTGGTAATGGCCCACCCGAAAGTCGCCAACTGCGCGGTGATCGGCGTGCCGGACGAGCGTTCGGGGGAGGCGGTGAAGTTGTTTGTGGTGGCCCGCGAATCCGGGGTCAGCCTTGAAGAGCTGAAGGCCTATTGCAAGGAAAACTTCACGGCATACAAAGTGCCCAAGCACATCGTCTTGCGTGAGTCGTTGCCGATGACGCCGGTGGGCAAGATTCTGCGGCGGGAGTTGCGAGAGATCGCCTGATCGGTGAATGGCCGCGCTTCGCACGGTTCGCGGGCAAGCCTCGCTCCCACAGGTTTAATGTTGCACACAAAGAATGTGTACAGCGCGGACCTTGTAGGAGCGGGCTTGCCCGCGAAGGCGGCGATACACTCAACATTGATGTCTCCAGATATACCGCTTTCGCGAGCAAGCTCGCTCTCATCAAACAAAAAATAACCAATTGATTTAAAAAGAAAAATCACGCTGCCTTCACCAAGTCCATCCCCAGTTTCCGAGCCTTGCGCAGCAAGGCTCGGAACTGACGTTCCTGGCTTCTAC
>NZ_JAKLSP010000049.1:0-26941 GCF_022014505.1 Pseudomonas sp. PGPR40
AGCTAGGGTTGATCTCAATACTGGATACGATAAACCGGCTTAGCCGCATAGCCTGAACCGCCGTATACGGAACCGTACGTACGGTGGTGTGAGAGGACGGCGGATGTAAATCCGCCTCCTACTCGATACTGGATGACGAGCTGCGTCAGCTCGACACTGTTTCTTGCCGGGTGGCAGTGGCGCTCTGTTCGTTCGGGGAGGTGGCCGAGGCTATCTTTACTGCATGCAGCCCTTTGGGGCCCTGGATGATCTCAAAGCTAACAATTTGCCCAGCCTTGAGGGTTTTGTATCCGTCCATTTCAATAGCTGAATAGTGGGCAAAGAAATCGATGTCCTTGCCATCCTCGTCACGACCTTCTCTGGCGTCGGTGTTAATGAAACCGAACCCCTTGGCATTGTTGAACCATTTCACCTTACCGACAGCCATACCCATATCCCTCTGCAACAGACTCCATCACTGGAGTATCATCCAGTTAATCCGCAGTCTGATCTTGTAAATAGATTGACTCCGCGGACCTTTTTTACCCACTGTGGGCTCTATTGTTTGTAACACCGATTTTCCGATAGTCAAGGTGACCTAGCAGTTCTGCCAGTAGTGGTTGAAAACGCTGCTGATCGCCCCCACCATTGTCTTCGAACCACTGACGAACCTTTCTTTCCATGCATGCAATCAGCCAGATTCGACTAACATTCAATCAGGATCGCCCGACTCTCCAAAAAGATCACCCGGAGGTACACGACGACGATTCCGCAGGCATTGCTGTTCAGGAGGCCAAGCCTGCTTTACAGGCGCCGCCTATGTATAAGGTGGTTTTGTTTAATGATGACTACACACCGATGGATTTCGTCGTCGAAGTGCTCGAGGTGTTTTTTAACCTGAATCGCGAGCTGGCGACCAAGGTCATGCTGGCCGTCCACACAGAAGGACGGGCAGTATGTGGAGTGTTTACCCGCGACATCGCCGAGACCAAGGCCATGCAGGTCAACCAGTACGCCAGGGAAAGCCAGCATCCGCTACTCTGTGAAATCGAGAAGGACGGTTAATCGCCGACCACTTGGGTATGAGGTGAAGCTATGTTAAACCGCGAGCTCGAAGTCACCCTCAATCTTGCCTTCAAGGAGGCTCGCTCGAAGCGTCATGAATTCATGACTGTCGAGCACCTGCTGCTGGCCCTATTGGATAATGAGGCTGCCGCCACCGTTTTGCGTGCCTGCGGCGCAAACCTCGACAAACTCAAGCATGACCTGCAGGAGTTCATCGACTCCACCACGCCATTGATCCCTCTCCATGACGAGGATCGTGAAACCCAGCCAACCCTGGGCTTCCAGCGTGTATTGCAGCGTGCTGTCTTTCACGTACAGAGCTCGGGCAAACGCGAAGTGACTGGTGCCAACGTACTGGTCGCAATCTTCAGTGAGCAAGAGAGTCAGGCAGTGTTTCTGCTGAAACAGCAGAGCGTTGCGCGCATCGATGTCGTCAACTACATCGCCCATGGCATTTCCAAAGTGCCGGGGCATGGCGATCACTCTGAAGGTGAACAAGATATGCAGGACGACGAGGGCGGTGAGTCTTCTTCTTCAGGCAATCCTCTGGATGCTTATGCCAGCAACCTCAACGAACTCGCGCGCCAGGGGCGTATCGATCCGTTGGTAGGCCGTGAGCTGGAGGTCGAGCGCGTCGCGCAGATCCTCGCGCGTCGTCGCAAAAACAACCCGTTGCTGGTAGGCGAGGCGGGCGTGGGTAAAACCGCGATTGCCGAAGGCCTGGCCAAACGGATTGTCGACAACCAGGTGCCGGACCTGCTGGCCAATAGCGTGGTGTATTCCCTCGATCTGGGGGCCTTGCTGGCCGGGACCAAATACCGTGGCGATTTCGAGAAGCGCTTCAAGGCGCTGCTCAATGAGCTGAAAAAACGTCCGCAGGCGATTTTGTTCATCGACGAAATCCACACCATCATTGGTGCGGGCGCTGCGTCCGGTGGCGTCATGGATGCTTCGAACCTGCTCAAGCCATTGCTGTCTTCGGGCGACATTCGCTGCATCGGTTCGACCACGTTCCAGGAATTCCGCGGGATCTTCGAGAAGGACCGTGCTCTGGCTCGGCGATTCCAGAAGGTCGATGTGTCGGAACCTTCGGTGGAAGACACCATTGGCATCCTGCGTGGCCTGAAAGGGCGTTTCGAAGCGCACCACAACATCGAATACAGCGATGAAGCCCTGCGCGCCGCTGCTGAACTGGCCTCGCGTTATATCAATGACCGGCACATGCCGGACAAGGCCATCGACGTCATCGACGAGGCGGGCGCCTATCAGCGTCTGCAACCGATCGAGAAACGCGTGAAACGCATCGAAGTGCCTCAGGTCGAGGACATCGTTGCGAAAATCGCGCGAATTCCGCCGAAACACGTCACCAGTTCCGACAAAGAGCTGCTGCGCAACCTTGAGCGTGACCTGAAGCTCACCGTTTTTGGCCAGGATGCGGCGATCGACTCGCTGTCGACCGCGATCAAGCTGTCCCGTGCCGGCCTCAAGTCGCCTGACAAACCCGTCGGTTCGTTCCTGTTCGCAGGGCCGACCGGTGTTGGTAAAACCGAGGCCGCGCGGCAACTGGCCAAGGCGTTGGGGGTCGAACTGGTTCGCTTCGACATGTCCGAGTACATGGAGCGCCACACCGTATCGCGTCTGATCGGTGCGCCTCCAGGCTATGTCGGGTTCGATCAGGGCGGTCTGCTGACCGAAGCCATCACCAAGCAGCCTCACTGCGTGCTGTTGCTCGATGAAATCGAGAAGGCGCATCCGGAAGTCTTCAACCTGCTGTTGCAGGTCATGGATCACGGTACGCTGACCGATAACAACGGGCGCAAGGCGGACTTCCGTAACGTGATCGTCATCATGACGACCAACGCCGGTGCCGAGACTGCGGCGCGTGCTTCGATCGGTTTCACCTATCAGGACCACTCGTCCGATGCGATGGAAGTGATCAAGAAGAGCTTCACGCCAGAGTTCCGTAACCGTCTGGACACCATTATCCAGTTTGGTCGCCTCAGTCATGAGGTCATCAAAAGCGTGGTGGACAAGTTCCTTACCGAGCTTCAGGCGCAACTGGAAGACAAGCGTGTGTTGCTGGAAGTCACCGACGCGGCTCGCAGCTGGCTGGCGGCCGGTGGTTACGACACGGCAATGGGGGCTCGACCAATGGCGCGCTTGATTCAGGACAAGATCAAGCGTCCGCTGGCGGAGGAGATTCTCTTTGGCGAACTGGCCGAACATGGCGGTGTGGTACACATCGACATCAAGGACGGCGAGCTGACCTTCGAGTTCGAGACCACGGCTGAAATGGCCTGACGTTAAACCGCAACAAAGCAAAAGGCGCCGATTGGCGCCTTTTTGCTGTCTGGTCGATTTGATCGTTCCAACGCTCCGCGTGGGAATGCAGCCCGGGACGCTCCGCGTCCCTTCAAAAGCCGAACGCAGAGCGTCCGTTGAGGCATTCCCACGCAGAGCGTGGGAATGATCGGTAGCTAATTCACGCACAAACAAAAACGCCCGGCATGGCCGGGCGTTTTGTATTGACTTGATTAGCGAGCGCGGTAGGTGATGCGCCCTTTGCTCAAGTCATAGGGCGTCAGCTCGACGCGCACTTTGTCGCCGGTAAGAATACGGATGTAGTTCTTGCGCATCTTGCCGGAGATATGCGCGGTTACGACGTGCCCATTTTCCAACTCCACACGAAACATGGTGTTGGGCAGGGTGTCGACGACAGTGCCTTCCATTTCGAAGCTGTCTTCTTTCGACATGCAGTAAAGCCCTCGGTGTCCAATGAATGGCCCGGTGCAACTGCGCCAGGCAAAAGCGGCGTGCATTGTGCCCGAAAAATGGGGTTTAAGCCAAGGGGTTCTAGCTCAGGATGACCCAACGCTGATTAATCAGCAGTTCAATAGGGCGATATTGGGTCTTGTAGCTCATTTTTTTGCAGTTTTTGATCCAGTAGCCGAGGTAGACCGCTTCCAGCCCCAGGCGTCGGGCTTCGGCAATCTGCCAGAGAATCGCGTAACGCCCCAGGCTGCGACGCTCCTCGCCGGGCTCGTAGAAGGTATAGACCGCCGACAGGCCGTTGGGCAGCAAGTCGGTGACGGCAACCGCCAGCAGGCGGCCTTCGAGACGAAATTCGTAGAACCGGGAGAACGGCAGGTCGCGCACCAGGAAGGTCGAAAACTGGTCGCGGCTCGGCGGATACATATCGCCATCGGCATGACGTTGTTCGATATAGCGCTGATAGAGGTCGAAGTACTCTTCGGTGAACTTTGGTCTGGCCGGGCGCACTTGCAGGTCGGCATTGCGTTTGACAATGCGTTTTTGTTGACGGTTGGGCGTAAATTGCGCCACAGGAATGCGCGCCGGTACGCACGCATTGCAATGCTGGCAATGGGGCCGGTAGAGATGATCGCCACTGCGGCGAAAGCCCATTTCCGACAGATCTGCATAGACGTGCACATCCATGGGCTGACTAGGATCGAGGAACAGCGTCGTGGCCTGCTCCTCGGGCAGATAACTGCAAGAGTGGGGCTGAGTGGCATAGAACTTCAAACGCGCCAACTCGGTCATGATCAACCCTCGGGATAAGCTTTTGATAAGTGTAAGCCACGCACGCAAAAGTCGCTCAGCAAACCCAGGTAGCGCCGTCGGGTTGATCCAGGTGCCGCGCAAGGTAGCCGGCAAATTCGCGGCGGGGAATCGCTCGGGCGCCCAGACTGTGCAGATGATCGGTAGGCATCTGGCAGTCGATCAGCACAAAACCTGAGTCTTTCAGATGTCGCACCAGTGTGGCAAAGCCATATTTGGAGGCGTTGTCGGCGCGACTGAACATCGATTCGCCGAAAAACAGCTGCCCCATGGCCAGGCCGTAGAGCCCGCCGACCAGCATGCCACTGTCCCAGACTTCCACCGAATGGGCGTAACCGCGCTTGTGCAATTCAACGTAGGCGTCCTGCATCGCTTGGGTGATCCAGGTACCGTCAGCGTACTCGCGCGGTGCGGCGCAGGCGCGGATGACTGCGGGAAAATCCCGATCGAAGGTCACTTGATAGCGTTGTTGGCGTAACAGTTTGTTCAGGCTGCGGGAGACGTGCAGTTCGTCGGGAAACAGTACCGTGCGCGGATCCGGCGACCACCAGAGAATCGGCTGGCCCTCCGAGAACCACGGAAAGCAACCGTGACGATAGGCTTGAATCAGACGATCGGCAGACAGATCGCCGCCCGCGGCCAGCAGCCCATTGGGGTCGCGCATGGCTTTTTCCAGGGGCGGGAAGGTCAGGGTGTTGCGTTGTAACCAAGTCAGCATGGTATCCGGGCTTGCAGAAGGGGAGGGCGGTGGCGGACCGTTGAGCCCGCCTTGTAGGAGGTTAACCGTCAAACGGTGGGGATGTCATCGAGATACTTCTCGGCGTCCAGCGCGGCCATGCAGCCGGCCCCGGCGGACGTCACCGCCTGGCGGTAAATATGATCGGCCACGTCACCGGCGGCGAACACGCCTTCAATGTCGGTAGCGGTGGCGTCACCTTCGCTGCCGCCCTTGACCAGCAGGTAGCCGTCACGCATTTTCAGCTGGCCCTGGAACAGGTCGGTATTGGGCTTGTGGCCGATGGCGATGAATACGCCGGCCAGCGACAACTCATTGGTTTCGCCCGTATGGCTGTGCCGCAGGCGGGCACCGGTCACGCCGCTGGCGTCGCCCAGTACTTCGTCCAGGTTCTGGTTCCAGTGCAGCCGGATATTGCCATTGGCGGCTTTTTCGAAAAGCTTGTCCTGGAGGATCTTCTCCGAGCGCAATTTGTCGCGGCGGTGAATCAGGTGAACTTCCTTGGCGATGTTTGACAGGTACAGCGCTTCCTCCACGGCCGTGTTACCGCCGCCGACCACTGCGACCACTTGGTTACGGTAGAAGAAGCCATCGCAGGTGGCGCAGGCCGAAACCCCTTTGCCGGCAAAGGCTTCTTCCGATGGCAGCCCCAGATATTGCGCGGAAGCGCCGGTGGCGATAATCAGTGCATCACAGGTGTAGGTGCCGCTGTCGCCGATGAGCTCGAACGGGCGCTGTTGCAACTTGGCGGTATGGATGTGGTCGTAGACGATCTCGGTGTCGAAGCGTTCGGCATGTTTCTGCATGCGTTCCATCAGTACCGGGCCGGTCAGGCCTTCGACGTCGCCGGGCCAGTTGTCGACTTCGACGGTGGTGGTCAGCTGGCCACCTGCCTGTATGCCGGTGATGACAACGGGTTTGAGGTTGGCGCGAGCGGCATAAACGGCTGCGCTGTAACCGGCAGGGCCGGAACCCAGAATGATCAGGCGGGAATGCTTCGCTTCACTCATAAAAACACCTCATAAGCCTTTGTCACAAAAGAGAATGCATGCTCAAATTGGACCGCGCGTACTGTGCTGTTGGCTATGCTGCACCCAAGGGTCTCAAGCATGGCATCGGGCGAACAAACCCGTACAATGCCTGCTTGTAACAGTGTTTGTATCAAAAAAGCGGTGCGTGCCGTATTTCGAAAAACCGGGGCGCAGTGTTAAAAGTAGTCTCAGTTGCGCCTGTTAACTTTTTTACCTGCCTGGATTGGGCAGTTTTTATAGTCATTCAACAGATGGACGCGCCATGGGCGCAGGAAAAGAAGCGTTTTGAAGAAATCCACCGCAGCACCTAAAACAGTGGTCCCGCTCTGGCGCCAGCAATTGCACTACCGACTCAAGGAAGGTGCATTGATCGCCATCGGCGCTTTGTGCCTGTTCCTGATGATGGCTTTGTTGACCTACGGCAAAGACGATCCGGGCTGGAGCCATAACAGCAAGATCGACGATGTGCAGAACTTCGGCGGGCCTGCCGGCTCTTACAGTGCCGACATCCTGTTCATGGTCCTGGGTTACTTCGCCTACATTTTCCCGTTGCTGCTGGCGGTCAAGGCCTATCAGATCTTCCGCCAGCGCCACGAGCCGTGGGAGTGGAGCGGCTGGCTGTTCTCCTGGCGCCTGATCGGCCTGGTGTTTCTGGTGCTGTCGGGTGCAGCGCTGGCCCACATCCATTTCCATGCGGCGACCGGTCTGCCGGCCGGCGCAGGTGGCGCTTTGGGCGAAAGCCTCGGCGATCTGGCCCGGAACGCGCTGAACATCCAGGGCAGCACGTTGTTGTTCATCGCGCTGTTCCTGTTCGGCCTGACAGTGTTCACCGATCTGTCGTGGTTCAAGGTGATGGACGTTACCGGCAAGATCACCCTGGATCTGTTCGAACTGTTTCAAGGCGCGGCCAATCGCTGGTGGACGGCCCGTATGGAACGCAAACAACTGGTCGCCCAACTGCGTGAAGTCGACGATCGCATGCATGACGTGGTCGCACCGACAGTCTCCGACAAACGCGAGCAGGCCAAGGTCAAGGAGCGCCTGATCGAGCGCGAGCAGGCCCTGAGCAAGCACATGTCCGAGCGCGAGAAGCAGGTGCCGCCGGTGATTGCCCCGGCTCCGCCCAAACCCGCAGCGCCCAGCAAACGCGTGGAAAAAGAGAAGCAGGCGCCGTTATTCGTCGACAGCGCCGTGGAAGGCACCTTGCCACCGATCTCGATTCTCGACCCCGCGGAAAAGAAACAACTCAATTATTCGCCTGAATCCCTGGCGGCCGTCGGCCACTTGCTGGAAATCAAGCTCAAGGAATTCGGCGTCGAAGTCTCGGTGGACTCGATTCACCCGGGCCCGGTCATTACCCGTTACGAAATCCAGCCAGCAGCCGGCGTCAAAGTCAGCCGCATCTCCAACCTGGCGAAAGACCTGGCCCGTTCCCTGGCCGTGACCAGTGTGCGTGTCGTGGAAGTAATTCCGGGCAAGACCACGGTCGGTATCGAGATCCCTAACGAAGACCGGCAGATCGTGCGCTTCTCCGAGGTCTTGTCGACCCCCGAGTACGATAACTTCAAGTCCCCGGTCACCCTGGCCCTGGGGCATGATATCGGCGGCAAGCCGGTCATCACCGACCTGGCGAAGATGCCGCACTTGCTGGTGGCCGGTACGACCGGTTCCGGTAAGTCGGTGGGTGTGAACGCGATGATCCTGTCGATTCTGTTCAAGTCTGGCCCGGAAGACGCCAAGCTGATCATGATCGACCCGAAAATGCTCGAACTGTCGATCTACGAAGGCATTCCGCACCTGCTGTGCCCGGTGGTCACCGATATGAAGGACGCCGCCAATGCCTTGCGCTGGAGCGTCGCCGAGATGGAACGGCGCTACAAACTGATGGCGAAGATGGGCGTGCGTAACCTGTCGGGCTTCAACGCCAAGGTCAAGGAAGCCCAGGACGCCGGCGAGCCGTTGAGCGATCCGCTGTACAAGCGCGAAAGCATCCACGACGAGGCTCCACTGCTGCAAAAACTGCCGACCATTGTCGTGGTCGTCGACGAATTCGCCGACATGATGATGATCGTCGGCAAGAAGGTTGAAGAGCTGATCGCCCGTATCGCCCAGAAGGCCCGTGCGGCCGGTATCCACTTGATCCTCGCGACCCAGCGGCCGTCGGTGGACGTGATCACCGGTCTGATCAAGGCGAACATTCCGACTCGTATGGCGTTCCAGGTATCGAGCAAGATCGATTCGCGGACCATCATCGACCAGGGCGGCGCCGAACAACTGCTGGGCCACGGTGATATGTTGTACATGCCGCCGGGCACTAGCCTGCCGATTCGTGTTCACGGCGCATTCGTGTCCGATGACGAGGTTCACCGGGTGGTCGAAGCCTGGAAGCTGCGCGGCGCGCCGGAATACAACGATGACATCCTTGCCGGTGTCGAAGAGGCCGGTAGCGGCTTTGAAAACGGCGGCGGTGGCGGTGACGATGATGCCGAAACCGATGCGCTCTACGACGAAGCGGTGCAGTTCGTACTGGAAAGCCGTCGCGCGTCCATCTCTGCGGTTCAACGCAAGCTGAAAATCGGCTACAACCGCGCGGCACGTATGATCGAAGCCATGGAAATGGCCGGGGTCGTGACATCCATGAACACCAACGGTTCGCGTGAAGTCCTGGCCCCTGGCCCGGTGCGCGACTGATCCGGTTTTGAAAGGGGCGGTGTCTTGAGACGCCGCCCGCACTCCCACGAATGTTTATGAGGACTCCCATGCGTCTTATCCGCATGCTGTTGCTGCCGGTACTGGCTTTGACCACGCTCTCGGCCCACGCCGATGACAAGGACGTGGCGCGTCTGACTCAACTGCTGGAAAAGTCCCAGACCCTGACCGCGCGCTTCTCCCAGCTGACCCTCGATGGCAGCGGCACTCAGTTGCAGGAAACCGCGGGTGAAATGTCCTTGCAGCGTCCTGGGTTGTTTTACTGGCACACCAACGCGCCGGCCGAACAAACGATGGTCTCCGACGGCAAGAAGGTGACGTTGTGGGATCCGGACCTTGAGCAGGCCACCATCAAGACCCTTGATCAGCGCCTGACCCAGACCCCGGCATTGCTGCTGTCGGGCGACGTGTCCAAGATCAGCCAGAGCTTCGACATCAGCGCCAAGGAAGCCGGTGGCGTGATCGACTTCACCCTGAAGCCGAAAACCAAAGATACCCTGTTCGACAGCCTGCGCTTGTCGTTCCGCAATGGTCTGGTCAATGACATGCAGATGATTGACAGCGTCGGTCAGCGCACCAATATCCTGTTCACCGGCGTGAAGGCCAACGAGCCGATTCCTGCGTCCAGATTCAAGTTCGACATCCCTAAGGGTGCCGATGTGATCCAGGAATAAACTGTAGGAGCGAGCATGCTCGCGAAGGCGGTGTATCTGAAACATTGATGTCGACTGATACTCCCTCTTCGCGAGCAAGCTCGCTCCTACAAGGATTGCGATGCCAAGCTCAGGACCCAGTGAGGTTTCATAAGTAGTGATGGACCTGTTTCGCAGCGCCCCGATTGCTCAACCTTTGGCCGCACGCCTGCGCGCGACCAATCTGGAGGAGTACGTCGGTCAGGAACACCTGCTCGCTCGCGGCAAGCCTTTGCGCGAAGCTCTGGAGCAGGGTGCCCTGCATTCGATGATTTTCTGGGGGCCGCCGGGGGTGGGTAAAACCACCTTGGCGCGACTGCTCGCGGAAGTCTCGGATGCGCACTTCGAAACGGTTTCGGCGGTGCTGGCCGGCGTAAAGGAAATCCGTCAGGCGGTGGAAGTCGCCAAACAGCAGGCCGGGCAGTACGGCAAACGCACCATCCTGTTCGTCGACGAAGTGCACCGCTTCAACAAGTCCCAGCAGGATGCATTCCTGCCGTACGTTGAAGACGGCACGCTGATTTTCATCGGCGCGACCACGGAAAACCCCTCGTTCGAACTCAATAACGCGCTCCTGTCCCGGGCGCGTGTCTATGTGCTCAAAAGCCTCGACGAAGCGGCCCTGCGCAAGCTGGTGCATCGCGCGCTGACCGAAGAGCGTGGGTTGGGCAAACGGCAACTGACCCTCAGCGATGAAGGTTTCCAGATGCTGTTGTCCGCCGCCGATGGCGATGGCCGGCGTTTGCTCAATCTGCTGGAAAACGCCTCGGACCTGGCCGAAGACAACAGCGAAATCGGTGTCGACCTGCTACAAAGTCTGCTCGGCGATACCCGTCGGCGCTTCGACAAGGGCGGCGAGGCCTTCTACGACCAGATATCCGCGCTGCATAAATCGGTGCGCGGTTCCAACCCCGATGCTGCGCTGTATTGGTTCGCGCGGATGATCGACGGTGGTTGCGACCCGTTGTATCTGGCCCGGCGCGTGGTGCGCATGGCCAGCGAAGACATCGGTAATGCCGACCCTCGCGCCCTGAGCCTGTGCCTGGCAGCGTGGGAAGTGCAGGAGCGCCTCGGCAGTCCCGAAGGTGAATTGGCGGTGGCTCAGGCCATTACGTATCTGGCCTGCGCGCCGAAAAGCAACGCGGTGTACATGGGTTTCAAAGCCGCGATGCGCAGCGCCACCGAATACGGTTCGCTCGAAGTGCCGCTGCACCTGCGTAATGCCCCGACCAAATTGATGAAGCAATTGGGCTATGGCGACGAATATCGTTACGCCCATGATGAACCGGATGCCTACGCCGCCGGCGAAGACTACTTCCCGGACGAGCTCGAGCCGCAACGGTTTTATCAGCCAGTGCCACGCGGCCTGGAGCTGAAGATCGGCGAAAAGCTCAGTCACCTCGCGCAGCTTGACCGTCTAAGCCCTCGGCAGCGGAGAAAATAGTGATTGCATTGATCGTTGCCGTTTCTGTCGGCGGTGTCGCCGGTACGCTATTGCGCTTCGCCACGGGTAACTGGATCAACGCGAATTGGCCGCGGCACTTCTATACCGCGACGCTGGCCGTTAATATCGTGGGCTGTTTGCTGATCGGCGTTCTATACGGTCTGTTTTTGATTCGCCCGGAGGTACCGTTTGCGGTGCGTGCCGGGTTGATGGTCGGCTTCCTCGGGGGGCTGACGACTTTTTCATCCTTTTCACTGGATACGGTGCGCCTGCTGGAAACCGGGCAGGTGCCGCTGGCCCTGAGCTATGCGGCCATCAGCGTATTCGGCGGGCTGCTCGCCACCTGGGCCGGCCTGTCCTTGACCAAACTTTGATAACGAGAAACCGACATGCTCGATTCCAAACTGTTACGTAGCAACCTTCAGGACGTAGCGGACCGCCTGGCATCCCGTGGCTACACGCTGGATGTTGCGCGCATCGAAGCGCTGGAAGAACAGCGCAAGACCGTCCAGACCCGCACCGAAGCACTGCAGGCTGAACGTAACGCGCGCTCCAAATCCATCGGTCAGGCCAAGCAGCGCGGCGAAGACATCGCGCCTTTGATGGCGGACGTCGAACGCATGGCGGGTGAGTTGAGCGCCGGTAAAACCGAGCTGGACGCGATCCAGACCGAGCTGGATTCGATCCTGCTGGGCATCCCGAACCTGCCGCACGAATCGGTGCCGGTTGGCGATGATGAAGAAGGCAACGTGGAAGTGCGCCGCTGGGGCACGCCTAAAGCCTTCGATTTCCCGGTTCAGGACCACGTAGCCCTGGGCGAGAAGTTCGGCTGGCTGGACTTCGAAACCGCCGCCAAGCTGTCCGGCGCCCGTTTCGCCCTGCTGCGTGGCCCGATCGCTCGTCTGCACCGTGCGCTGGCACAGTTCATGATCAACCTGCACATCAACGAACACGGTTACGAAGAGGCTTACACCCCGTACCTGGTGCAGGCGCCTGCGTTGCAGGGCACCGGTCAATTGCCGAAGTTCGAAGAAGACCTGTTCAAGATCAGCCGCGAAGGCGAAGCCGATCTGTACCTGATCCCGACCGCTGAAGTGTCGCTGACCAACATCGTCGCTGGCGAAATCGTCGACTCGAAACTGCTGCCGATCAAATTCGTGGCGCACACGCCGTGCTTCCGCAGCGAGGCCGGTGCATCGGGTCGCGACACTCGCGGCATGATTCGTCAGCACCAGTTCGACAAGGTCGAGATGGTCCAGATCGTTGAGCCATCGACCTCGATGGAAGCGCTGGAAGGCCTGACCGCCAATGCCGAGAAAGTCCTGCAACTGCTGGAACTGCCATATCGCACCCTGGCGCTGTGCACCGGCGACATGGGCTTCAGCGCGGTCAAGACCTACGACCTGGAAGTGTGGATTCCGAGCCAGGACAAATACCGTGAGATTTCGTCGTGCTCCAACTGCGGCGATTTCCAGGCCCGCCGCATGCAAGCGCGTTTCCGCAATCCGGAAACCGGGAAGCCTGAGCTGGTTCATACCCTGAACGGTTCCGGCCTGGCGGTCGGTCGTACCCTGGTGGCGGTGCTTGAGAACTACCAGCAGGCCGACGGTTCGATCCGTGTGCCTGAAGTGCTCAAGCCGTACATGGGTGGCCTTGAGGTCATCGGCTAAATGGACTATCTGCCGCTGTTTCATAACCTTCGCGGCAGTCGTGTATTGGTCGTCGGCGGCGGGGAAATTGCCTTGCGCAAATCCCGCCTGCTGGCCGAAGCCGGTGCGCTGCTGCGGGTGGTTGCACCTGAAATCGAACCGCAACTGCGCGAGCTAGTGGTCGGCAGCGGTGGCGAGTGCCTGGTGCGTGGCTACGTCGAGGCGGACCTGGACGGTTGCGGGTTGATCATCGCCGCGACCGACGATGAACCGCTGAACGCGCAAGTCTCCGCCGATGCTCATCGGCGTTGCGTGCCGGTCAACGTGGTGGACGCGCCGGCCCTGTGCAGTGTGATCTTCCCGGCGATCGTCGACCGTTCTCCGTTGATCGTCGCGGTGTCCAGCGGCGGCGATGCGCCAGTTCTGGCGCGGTTGATCCGCGCCAAACTGGAAACCTGGATTCCTTCCACCTACGGTCAACTGGCCGGCCTGGCAGCGCGTTTCCGCCATGAGGTCAAAGGCCTGTTTCCGGATGTGCAGCAACGCCGGGCGTTCTGGGAGGATGTATTTCAGGGCCCGATTGCTGACCGGCAACTGGCCGGGCAGGGCGCCGAGGCCGAGCGCTTGATGCTGGCGAAAATCGCTGGTGAAGCACCTGCCGCTACCGGTGAGGTTTATCTGGTGGGCGCCGGGCCGGGTGACCCCGACTTATTGACCTTCCGCGCCTTGCGTCTGATGCAGCAGGCCGATGTGGTGCTGTATGACCGTCTGGTGGCGCCGGCGATTCTGGATTTGTGCCGTCGCGATGCCGAGCGAGTCTACGTCGGCAAGCGCCGCGCCGATCACGCCGTGCCTCAGGAGCAGATCAACCAGCATCTGGTGGATCTGGCCAAGGCCGGCAAGCGCGTGGTGCGCTTGAAGGGCGGCGATCCGTTTATCTTCGGGCGCGGCGGTGAAGAGATCGAAGAATTGGCGGCCCATGGCATCCCGTTTCAGGTTGTTCCGGGCATTACTGCCGCCAGTGGTTGCGCGGCGTATGCCGGGATTCCGCTGACTCACCGCGATTACGCGCAGTCGGTGCGGTTTGTCACCGGACACCTCAAGGACGGTTCCACTGATTTGCCGTGGGCCGACCTGGTCGCACCGGCGCAAACCCTGGTGTTTTACATGGGGTTGGTGGGCTTGCCGATCATCTGCGAACAGTTGATCAAGCACGGGCGCGCGGCTGATACCCCGGCGGCGTTGATCCAACAGGGCACCACGGTCAATCAGCGGGTATTTACCGGCACCCTGGCCGACCTTCCACGGCTGGTGGCGGAGCATGAAGTGCATGCGCCGACGCTGGTGATCGTTGGGGAAGTGGTGCAACTGCGCGAGAAACTGGCGTGGTTTGAAGGGGCTCAGGCGCAGGTCTGAACACCGAGTCGCCTCCATTTGATCGTTCCCACGCTCCGCGTGGGAACGATCATCAGACCTCAGCTTTGCGCCAAACCCCTTTCCCCTTCAACCGCGCCCGATCATGAGCCGCAGTGAAATCCTGCGCCGGTCCTTTAGGCACGATCCCGGTCGGATTGATGGTCTTGTGGCTACCGTAGTAGTGATTCTTGATGTGCTCAAAACTCACCGTCTCGGCTATCCCCGGCCACTGATAAATCTCCCGTAGCCAGTTCGACAGATTCGGATAATCGGCAATCCGCCGCAGATTGCATTTGAAGTGCCCGAAATACACCGCATCGAAGCGAATCATCGTAGTGAATAGCCGTATATCCGCTTCCGTCAGGTATTCACCTGTCAGATAACGATTCGCGCCCAGCAATTGCTCCAGCCGATCCAGCTCACCAAACAACTCATCGAACGCTTCTTCATATGCCTGCTGCGACGTGGCAAACCCTGCGCGATAGACGCCGTTATTCACCGCTGGATAAATCCGTTCATTCAGCGCATCAATCTCGGCCCGCAAGGGCGCCGGGTAGAAATCCAGGTCATTGCCGGTCAGCTCATCAAAAGCGCTGTTGAACATGCGGATGATTTCCGCCGATTCATTGTTGACGATGCGATTCGTCTGTTTGTCCCAGAGCACCGGCACAGTGACGCGGCCGGTGTAGTTGGCGGTATCGGTGGTGTAGCGCTGGTGCAGAAAATTGAAGTGATCGAGCTTGTCGCCGGTCGAGCCCCGATTTTTATCAAAGGTCCAGCCGTTTTCCAGCATCAACCAACTGACCACCGACACATCGATCAGGCTTTCCAGACCTTTGAGTTTGCGCAGGATCAGCGTGCGATGGGCCCACGGGCAGGCGAGAGACACATAGAGATGATAGCGACCGGCCTCGGCGGCAAAACCACCGACGCCGGTCGGGCCTGGCTTGCCGTCGGCGGTCAGCCAGTTGCGACGCTGCGCCTGTTCACGCTGGAACGTGCCGTCCTTGCTTTCATACCACTGATCTTGCCAGCGGCCTTCGACTAACAAACCCATGTTCAAAACTCCTCAACCGATAAGCGTTGGAGAGGAGTCTATGCGCATAGGTTCGAACAAAAAGCGCAAAGGTTGGACAGTTATGATCGGTTAAATCGATCTATCCCGCGCATCCCAATATTGCTGAGCGGTTTCGAACGCTTGCTCGCGGGTTTGGCCGAGGCCGCGCAACGCCAGGGCCATGGTAGAGATCAGTGCCATTTGCGGATAGCTGTCGACCACGTCGCCACGCCACACTGCTTTTAAATGCTCTGGATCGAGGCTGGCCGGTTTGACGTGGCGCTGGGTCGATAGCTGCGGCCATTCTTCATCCCAGCTTTCGCCGCCGGTGGTGCCATACAGGTGACTGTCGGCATCCGGATTGATCTCGATTTCGCCGCCATCACCCTTGATCACAATGGCGGTGTCGCCCAGCAAACCGCTGGCATCGCGATGCACGGCCTGATAGCCGGGGTGGAAAATGCTTTGCAGGCCGCAACGAGCGCCCAGCGGGTTGAGAATCCGCGCCAGGGAATGGATCGGCGAGCGCAGGCCCAAGGTATTGCGCAGATCGATCATTCGTTGAAGTTGCGAGGCCCAGTCCACCAATGGCATGAACGCCAGACCACCCTGATCGAGCGCAGTGCCGACCTGCTGCCAGTTGCGACACAGTGGAATGCTCAGCGTTTCGAGCAGTTGTTCGCTGTACAGCCGGCCCGCCGTGTGCGCGCCGCCGCCATGCATGAAGATGCGCACGCCGTTCTGTGCCAGACACTTGGCCGCCAGCAGATACCACGGCAGGTGACGCTTCTTGCCGGCGTACGTCGGCCAGTCCAGATCGACCGCCAGCGCCGGTGGATTCAGGCGCTCACGCAAGGCTTCGGTGAACCCGGCCATTTCCTCGGCGCTTTCTTCCTTGTGCCGCAACAGCATCAGGAAGGCGCCGAGCTGGGTGTCCTCGACCTCTTCATCGAGCACCATACCCATGGCTTGGCGGGCCTCTTCCCGAGTCAAGTCGCGGGCGCCGCGTTTACCTTTGCCAAGGATCCGTACGAACTGGGCGAACGGGTGCTCGGCGGGCGTTTCGAGGGTCAGTGCTGGATAGTCGGTCATAAGCAATTCGTCGGTTTGGGCAGGCCCGCCAGTTTCGCGGCGAGTTTGGCAGGGGTGCCTTTGAACAGTCGGTTCAGGTGCAGGCTGTTGCCCTTGTCGGGGCCGAGTTTCAATGCGGTGTACTTGATCAGCGGGCGAGTCGCCGGGGACAGCTGGAATTCGTCGTAGAAACTGCGCAGCAGTTCGAGGATCTCCCAGTGTTCCGGGCTCAACTCAATGTCTTCGGCAGCGGCGAGGGCGGCGGCCACTTCGGCAGACCAGTCGCTCAGTTCGACCAGGAAACCGTCCTTGTCCAGTTCAATGGCGCGTGCGCCGACCGTCAGGGATTTCATAGCCAGCTGTTGACCTTGTCGTAGTGAATCGACAGCTCGACGAAGGCCGGATAATCAATCGCCTTGGCCCAATCCGGGACTTGCAGAGCCCGTGCTTGAGCATCTTCGGCCAGCACGAACAGTTTCAGGTTGCGGGCCTGCAGCGTGCTGAATGGTGCGGTGCCTGGCTGCAAGGCATAAGCCGCATCGCCACTCAGCAGCAGCGCATCGTCGGCGCCAATCACGCGCAGGCAACTGCTCAGGCGGTCGTCGCCAAAAGGGGAATGAGACAACACATGCAAAGTCGACATCAGAGGGTGATCACCTGGTCGTAACGGTCAATAAGGGCGGTGATTTCCTGGGCGGCCAGCACCTGGGCCTCTTCAAGCGACAGACCTTTGGGGTCCAGACCACGGGCCACGGCGCTTTCAGCACACACGAACAGGTCTTCGACACCAAACATCGGCAAGGCTTGCAGGTTGGCGCTCAGGTCTTTCTGTTGCAAGGCTTTGGCGTCCTGTTTCGCGGCGAGCTGGAACACGCCGTCATCGAGAAACAGCAGGCCAATCGGCAGATCGAAGGCACCGCCGGCCAGCACAATGTCCAGCGCTTCTCGCGCATTCGGCCCGGACCACGGCGCCTGACGGCTGATAATCAGCAAGGATTTAGCCATCTCACGCGCCTCCGAAACAGATCAAGCGGTCAGCGTCTTGCACCGCGTCATGTAACTGGCCGAGGCCGGACAATTCCCATGGCGCGCCTACCGCTGCCGCTGCACGCTGATAACGCTGGGCTTCTTCCTCGTTCAATACCCCACGGCGCAGGGCGGCGGCGATGCAGACCACGCCATCGAGTTGATGCTCAGTGACAAAGTTGCGCCATTGCTTGGGCAAATCCTGCTCGTCCTGAGGCGTGACCACGCTGCCGGACGCGTTGTAGACGCCATCCTGATAGAAAAACAGCCGGACAATCTCATGCCCGCCGGCCAACGCGGCCTGGGCGAACAACAAGGCACGGCGCGAGGAGGGCGCATGGGCGGCGGAAAACAGCGCAATGGCGAATTTCATGACGGACTCGATCAGCAAAACTGCGGCCATGATAAAGCTTTATCGGCGGGGCGGCGAAGGGCGTTTACCTGAAGAGCGAGTCGCCACCTTCGCGAGCAAGCCCGCTCCCACACTGGATCTGCGGCGGATCACGATTTTGTGATCGACAGACATCGAGTGTGGGAGCGGGCTTGCTCGCGAAGACGGAATCCCCGGCAACATAAATTCAGGATCTGATCACCTTATCAGCGTGGCATATAACCCAACTGCCAACGCCGTGGAATCTTCAACGACAGCAATCCCAGCATCCCCGCCAGCAGTCCGCTGACAAACAGTGCCTTGAGCCCCAGATGATGTTCCAGCACCGCGCCAATCACCGCGCCGGCAAACATTCCGGTCCAAGGAATCAATTGCACCCGCCAGCCATTGCGCCGCTCGCCCAGCATCCACCGCCCCAGCCCACGGCCGAACCGCGACAGCGCGCCGGTGACATAGGTCAGGCCAACCGGCAGGCCGTTCACCTCTTCCACGGCGGCATTGAGCATGCCCATGGCGACAATCGCCGCCAGCAACGCTGGCAATTGCGTCTCGTAAGGCCAGGCCGCGGCGCCGCAAAGCAGGGTGGCAATGCACAGCATCAATGGCAATGCCCGACGACCACCGAAACGGCTGACGACAATGCCCAAAGCGTTGCCAGCGACGAATGTGGCCACGAGGATTATCAGGCGCAAGGTCAACCCGAGGTCGCCATCGCTGATCGCCACGGCCAGACGAGTGGTGTTACCGCTCATGAAGGACACGAAGTCGCCGCTGGCCATGAAGCCAATGGCATCGGTCATGCCGGCGAGCACCGACAAACTGGCGACCAGCGACAGGCCGATGCGCCCGCGCCATTTATGGGTATGTAAATGCCCCGGAGTGACCCGGGTACTTGAGGGCGAAGGCAGCATCGACGAAGACTTCCTTGAGCTTGAGCAGCGATGACTATTTGGTTAACCCATATAACTCGCAATACTCCAGCCAGTCCATCCCGGCCATCTCCGCGACTTCCTTGTGCACCTCCAGGCGTTGAGCCTGGTAATCCTCTGGCGTGGCGGCGGTCAGTTGCAGCGTTAGCTCCCAGGCAAACAAACCCAGGCGCTCAGCCTCGGCTTCGAACGCTTCATGCAAGCGTTCGTCGCGGTACTGCGCCACTGTTTCGCCCTTGGCCTGGGCCAACAGTGGATTCAGGTTGTCCAGTTCGACGCGCAGTTCAGGGCGCTCATCGAGAAACTTTTTCAGCGCCTGCTCGTGTTGCTGTTCGGTTGCCGCCATGGTCACTCCTTGGAAGATTGCTTTTTGCTCGCCTTGGCGGCCGCGGCCAGACACTCCAAAGCAAACTGCTCGGGGTAGGTCATCTGAATCGGTGTGGTTTCGCCTTTGACGGTTCTTTCGCCCTCGAGAATGTAACGAATCCGCTTGTCGGTGACGCCAATTCGCTTGGCGATCCAGGACGGCGTCTGACCAATCTGGCTGATCAGCTTGTCGGCGTA
Source organism: Pseudomonas sp. PGPR40 (assembly GCF_022014505.1). NCBI lineage: Bacteria > Pseudomonadati > Pseudomonadota > Gammaproteobacteria > Pseudomonadales > Pseudomonadaceae > Pseudomonas > Pseudomonas sp. PGPR40. The sequence continues at coordinate 19,339 of NZ_JAKLSP010000049.1, forward strand.
GTCGGTGGATGGTTTGTAGAACTCGGCGTTGGGTGTCATGGCGCTTCCAGAAAAATGAGCCCGGAAAAATGGGCGATGCGGCGTAAATGGCGCGACAGGGTGCGCGAATCGTTGCGCGGTGTCGCGGTATAAATGAAGTAAAGCAGAACGATACGCCGCGCCGCGGTGATACAGTCCGCTTTTTCCTGATGAGCGAACGCAATGCGAATTCTGATGGTGGCGCTGGCCGCAACCTTGCTGGCGGGCTGCGCCGGATCGGCGATGAATGACGCCCGCAGCAAAACCCCGTACAAAACCCTGAGCTCGGACAAACCGGAAAAAATCGTCGCCCAGTGCGTGCAATTTGCCTGGCAGGATGAGGCGGTGTTCGGCGTCGATGCGGGCGCGTATTTGCAGCCTGGCAAGAAGGGCGGCTCCACGGTCTACACCCGTTCGGCCGAGTCCTTCGTGGACGTGACCGCCGATGCCTCGGGTACCGCGTTGAGCTATTACGCCCAGCACGACGATTTTGTCGCCAAGCGCCGATTGGCGGCATTGGCGACCTGTCTCTGAGCCAATTTGGAGGCGCAATCCCCAGACGGCCGGCGCCATTCCAATGTGGGAGCGGGCTTGCTCGCGAAGAGGGAGTGTCAGTCGCCATCAATGTTGACTGACACACCGCATTCGCGAGCAAGCCCGCTCCCACAGGGTTTTGCGTTTTAATCAGCCCAAACGCTTCTGAAAAAAGAAGCGCTTGTGGCCCGGCGGGTAGTCGGCGATGTGCCCCAACTCGCTGTAGCCGTGTTTCTTGTAGAACTCCGGCGCCTGGAAGTCGAAGGTGTCCAGCCAGATCCCGATACATTCCTTTTCCCGCGCCAGGTCTTCGGCCATCTGCATCAGCTTCGAGCCCATCCCTTGTCCCCGGGCCTGCTCCGGCACCGACAACAATTCGATGAAAAACCACTGGTAAAACACTCGGCCATAAAGCCCGCCGAGAATCTCGTCGCTGTCATTGCGTACCAGCAAAGCAATCTGCTCTGACACCGTGGTTCCAGCCTTTGAAGCGTTGTAGGCACGCAGCGGTGTGAGGATCGCCTCGCGTTCTTCCTGAGTGGCATTTTTCGACAGTTCGATTCGCAGAGTCATGAGCTACATCCTTATGGCAATGAACGCAGCCTATCCCGGTCGCGGCGATTGTTCTATCCCCCGGAATTTGAGAAATCCGTCGATCGTGGTTTCGAGGCTTTTCTTTTTTCGCCTAACATGGACGCTTTCTGACGAACATAAGGATGGATTGTCATGTCGAACACAGCCGAGCGGGTCAACATCATCGAGTCCCGGGTGCTGTCCCACGACTGGTATCTGCTGAAGAAAATCACCTTCGATTACTTGCGCAACAACGGCCACTGGCAGCGTCAGACTCGCGAGGTCTACGACCGGGGTAACGGCGCGGCGATTCTGTTGTTCAATCGCAAGAAGAAAACCGTCGTACTGACCCGCCAGTTTCGCTTGCCGGTGTTCGTCAACGGCCACGATGGTTTGCTGATTGAAGTGGCGGCGGGGCTGTTGGAAGGTGCTGCGCCTGAAGAGCGCATTCGTGCTGAGGCCGAAGAGGAAACCGGCTATCGCGTCCACCATGTGCAGAAGGTTTTCGAGGCCTACATGAGCCCTGGTTCGGTGACTGAGAAGCTGCATTTTTTTGTGGCCGAGTACGACGCCTCTTCGAAGGTTAGCGATGGCGGCGGGCTGGAAGAAGAAACTGAAGAACTGGAAGTGCTGGAGTGGAAGTTCGATGACGCACTGGCGGCGTTTTATCGCGGGGAAATCTGCGATGCCAAGACCATCATGCTGCTGCAGTATGCGGCGATGAAAAACATCTTCGAAGAGGTTTGAGCTGGCTCCGGGGTTTACGTCAATTTCACAATTCTTGTTGAAACTGTGCGTTCTGTGGCGAGCGAGCTTGCTCCGGGCGGCGCTCCGACGCCGGGCGTGAAACGCCCTTGTCGAAGATTTGCCAGCGCTACGCACTGGAGCGGGAGCAAGCTCCCTCGCCACAAGGGCTCATTAGCTCAAAACAAGTCATCCATCCTGGCGGCCCCGGACCATGCACAACCTTCCAGCGTCAGCAGCCGTTCCTTAGCCTCAAGCCCACCGGCAAACCCCGTCAGTTTCCCCGACGCACCAATCACCCGATGACACGGCGCGACAATCGAAATCGGATTCTTGCCATTAGCCGCCCCCACCGCACGAACCGCACTGGGATTGCCGATCTGCCGGGCAATCTCGCTGTAGCTGCGAGTCTCGCCAAACGGAATGGTCAGTAACGCCTGCCACACTTTCTGCTGAAAGTCCGTCCCGGCAAAATCCAGTTCCAGCTCGAAACGGTTACGCGTGCCGGCGAAGTATTCCTGCAACTGCTGTGCGGTGCGCACCAGGATCGGGTTGTCCGCCGCTTCAGTCATCGGCCCCAGCCTTACCCGGCCCGGTTTGTCGTTTTCCCAGAGGATGGCCGCCAGTCGTGCGCCTTTCGCCACCAGTTTCAATTCGCCGACCGGAGACGCCAGGGTGGTGAAGGTGTAGGACATGCCGGCGGACTCCGTAAAAGTGCTGAACAGGGGACTCAGCATACTGCCTCGTCGGGGAGGCGCAATACGCAATCCCAGCCATACTTGCCAACTGCTCTTGAACCGTTCCCTCTGTTTTTGACAGAGCCTAAAAACAAAAAGAGACCGACTCATGAAGTTCGAACCTTTTACCAAATCGCTCGTGGCAACCACATTGGCGCTGAGTTGCCTGACGGCCCACGCGGCCTCCGTCGCCCCGGTCGCGGCCGAAAACGGCATGGTCGTCACCGCTCAGCATCTGGCCAGCCATGTCGGCGTCGATGTGCTCAAGAATGGCGGCAACGCCGTCGATGCCGCCGTTGCGGTAGGTTATGCGCTGGCGGTGGTGTACCCCGCGGCGGGTAACCTGGGCGGCGGCGGTTTCATGACGATTCAATTGGCGGACGGGCGCAAGACCTTCCTCGATTTCCGTGAAAAAGCCCCGCTGGCCGCCACCCCCGACATGTACCTCGACAAAGAGGGCAACGTCATCCCGGAGCTGAGCACCCGCGGCCATCTTGCCGTTGGCGTGCCAGGCACCGTCTCGGGCATGGAACTGGCTCTGAAAAAATACGGTACCAAACCCCGCAAGGAAGTGATCGCCCCGGCGATCAAGCTTGCCGAAGACGGCTTTGTGCTGGAGCAGGGCGATGTCGATTTGCTGGAGTACGCCACCGACGTCTTCAAGAAAGACATGCGCGACTCGGGCTCGATCTTCCTGAGCAACGGCGAGCCGATGCAGGTCGGCCAGAAACTCGTACAAAAAGACTTGAGCAAAACCCTGCGGGAAATTTCCGAGAAGGGCGCCGACGGTTTTTATAAAGGCTGGGTGGCCGACGCCATCGTCACCTCCAGTCAGGCCAACAAGGGCATCATCACCCAGGCCGACCTCGACAAATACCAGACCCGCGAACTGGCGCCGATCGAGTGCGATTACCGTGGCTATCACGTGGTCTCGGCGCCACCGCCAAGCTCCGGTGGCGTGGTGATCTGCGAGATCATGAACATCCTCGACGGCTACCCGATGAAAGACTTGGGCTTCCGCTCGGCTCAGGCGATGCACTACCAGATCGAAGCGATGCGCCACGCGTACGTGGACCGCAACAGCTACCTCGGCGACCCGGACTTCGTGAAAAATCCGATCGCCCATTTGTTGGATAAAAACTACGCGACCAAGATCCGTGAAGTCATCGACCCGCAGAAGGCCGGCGTATCCCGCGAGATCAAACCCGGCGTAGCGCCTCATGAAGGCAGCAACACCACCCATTACTCGATCGTCGACAAATGGGGCAATGCGGTGTCGGTGACCTACACCCTCAACGACTGGTTCGGCGCCGGCGTCATGGCGAGCAAAACCGGGGTCATCCTCAACGATGAAATGGACGACTTCACCTCGAAAATCGGCGTGCCGAACATGTACGGTCTGGTGCAGGGCGAAGCCAACGCCATCGCCCCCGGCAAGGCACCGCTGTCGTCCATGAGCCCGACCATCGTCACCAAGGACGGCAAAGTTGTCATGGTCGTCGGCACTCCCGGTGGCAGCCGCATCATCACCGCCACCCTGCTGACCATCCTCAACGTGATCGACTACGGCATGAACATCCAGGAAGCGGTGGATGCGCCGCGTTTCCACCAGCAGTGGTTGCCGGAAGAAACCAACCTGGAGAACTTCGCCACCAGCCCGGACACCAAGAAAATGCTCGAAAGCTGGGGGCATAAATTTGCCGGCCCGCAGGACCCGAACCATATCGCAGCTATTCTGGTAGGTGCGCCTTCGCTGGAAGGCAAGCCAGTGGGCAAAAACCGCTTTTATGGAGCGAACGATCCACGGCGTAATACCGGGTTGTCACTCGGTTACTAAAACAGGTGATCACCGGCCACCTGAACTCCCCGGGTGGCCCTGATTCCCGATTCTCGAACGCAGCCTCAACAGCTGTTACAGGCCAGAAAGGGAGTTGAAATCCATCGTTTTACCGACCTCTCTAAGGAAGGAAGCCATGAGCACCGCACTCCTGATCATTGATGTCCAACGCGCGCTGTGCACCGGCGAGTATGAATGCTTCGACATCCAGCGCGTCATCGACACCATCAACGATCTCAGCACCAGAGCCCGAGCCGCCGACATCCCGGTCATCCTGATCCAGCACGAAGAAGAGGGCGACTTGCTGCAATACGGCGGCGAAGGCTGGCAACTGGCCGACGGTCTGAAAACTTCAACCCAAGACCTGCGGCTGCGTAAAACCACTCCGGATTCGTTCTACCAGACCCACTTGCATGAACAGCTGCAAGAACTGGACGCCGCCCGCCTGATCATCTGCGGCCTGCAAACCGACTACTGCGTCAACGCCACCGTTCGCCAGGCGCATCAATTGGGCTACGACGTCGTGCTGGTGGCCGACGCCCATTCCACTGTCGACAACGGCACGATGAGCGCCGAAGACATCATCGCTGAACACAACAAGGATCTGGCGCACCTGACCGGTTCCGTGGCGCGGATCGATGTGATGGCGGCCAGCGAAATCAAAGTCTGAAAACCCCGTCAGCGCCGTGGCGAGCGAGCCTGGTGCTGGACGCAATCGCTGCGCCTATGGCATGGTCAAAAAAACAATACGCCATGTAGCGAACGGGATCAGAACGATGGAGGAGGGTGATGAGGTCGGCGCCAAGGTGTCGATGGCAACATTGCAGGCATTCAATCTCTGCGTATTGCACCTGGGGCGTCTTGCCCGAGATCGCGGTGCATCCCGGTTCATCACCGACGGCCTGCAGGCATTCAGCCAATTGGTACCCTTCGCTTCGGCCTGGTGGGGTGAGATGTCTGCGTCAGGTGTCGATGTTTCGCCCAGAAACTGGATGCACGGGCGAATCAATCTGCCCGAGTCGTTTGCCGCCGAGTGGCACGCCTGTGCGCGCAACGACAAATTCTCCCATGACACCATGAGTCAACCCGGTGAGGTCTTGCGCGACAGCGGCTTCACCGACCCCAATGAAGAAGTGAACGTGTTCGCTCGGCGCCACGACCTTTACTACCTGATGTGCATCACCTTCGAGTTACCCGAAAGCGGTTTGATGTTCTTCGTCTGTCTCTATCGAGGCATTGAGGCCTCGGCTTTCAATGACAGCGAGGCCGATCTGTTTTCGGCCTTCTGCGACCACTTGTTGCAGCTGTGGCGATTCCAGGTGCAGGACATGATCCGTTTTGACACGGGCAACGGGGCGTCTGACTTTGGCGTCGCGCGCATGGACGGCAGCTTGCTGTACGTGGGGGCAACGCTGTGTGCAGCCATTGAACGTGAGTTACCCGGCTGGAACGGTTCAACGCTTCCCGCGCCGGTGATCGCGCAACTGCAAAAGGCACCCTGCGTCATGCGCCTGGGCCGCTGCGCCCTGACACTGAACCCCAACGCCGAGCACGTCATCCTGTCGCTCGAAGCGCAGTCGCGCGGGGCAGTGCTTGCGCCACGTGAGCGAACGGCAGCGATGCTGTTTGCCGCCGGTCATTCCTACAAGGAGATTGCAAAAATCCTGGAGTTGAGTCCTGCGACAGTGCGCACCTATCTGCGCAACTGTTACCTGCAACTGGGCGTGAAGAGCAAGGTGGAGTTGGGTTCTGTGCTGCGCTCAGCGACCTCGGCCTCGGATACGACACGTCCCTTGTAGGAGCGAGGCTTGCCCGCGAAGGCATCTTTATGGCGAAGGCTTATTCAGCCGCCCATCAAGGGCAAAAGGCTCTTGCAACACCAACTCGTACAACCCATTAGCCAATTGCGGGTTCATCAACAAATTCCAGCTATGCGGCGAGACACTAGAAGGGACCAGCACAAAGGGGTACACACTTAACAGGTCCGCACCGAACTGTTGCTGGCTGCGACTTGGGGTACCCGGTACCAGCCAATTAGAGTTTGCAATGCTGTCGGGCTGCACCACATAAATCCTGGACGGGTTCAGCACTCGGGCCTGCGTAAGACGATGGGGCTTGCAATCCAGCGCGTCGAAATTTTTATGCACCGCAACTTCAAGGATGGCCGTAGAGGCATCCAGGGCTGCATAAACCGTGGCCATACCTTTAGGGTTCCAGCGCCCACCGACTTTTTCAGCCCCTACACCCGAATTCCAGGTGGGGGCATGCTCAGCAGGATCAAGGCGCCAGAAGTGAATCTCACTGCTCAAAGGGTCTTTAGCCATCAATAGACCCCGTACTCAATGCGCGTCAGAAAGTCAGTCACCAACTCATACCCGACCGAATTTGAAATCAGGTCGATGGGAGTTTCACCATCCAGACCCCGCGCAGGTTTGACCATCCACTGCTCGGCAAGCTCACGCGAACCCAGCACCTCCGTTGCCTTTTCCAAGACCTCTGCATAGTTGAGCGCTCGCGTGCTTTGCTCCGCGGTCAACGCTTCATTGGGCGTTTTCAACCGCCGCGCTAGCGTGCGATCAGATGCACCAACGATTTTCGACAGCACGCCGCGTTGCTTATACACCTCGCTGTTTTCGATCATATCGAGCACCGACTGCAGCGGGAAACCGTTTTTAACGGCCCTGTAAATCTCCATACGATCATCGCTATTTTTTCCAGAAAGCAAGACCGCAACCATTGGGGGCACGCGACTCGACCCCGGCATTGTCGCCTTCACCGCACGCTCGCCATTACTCAAGACGGTTACGGCAACATTGGATTCGCGTGGTTTGACCTTTCTTTTTGGGCTGGCATCTTTGACAGCCTCGTCGACTACAACATCTTTTTTCTTGGCGCTCATGGCAGCCTCCGCCGTTCTGTCATCTGGCATAAACTATAGTGCCAAATGGCAGAAAAGACCTAATCCAGCTACAACGCATCCCCTGTAGGAGCGAGGCTTGCCCGCGAAGAACGATAACGCGGTGTGCCAGACCTGACGCCTTCGCGGGCAAGCCTGTTGTGGTCCAGTTTTTTTGGACCGCTCTGTAGGAGTATTAGGCCGCCCGCTCTTCAAAAAGGGCTGGCGGCAGGTTATTCGAGGCTGTGTGGCAACGGCGATGGT
>NZ_JAKLSP010000050.1:0-25641 GCF_022014505.1 Pseudomonas sp. PGPR40
TTTCTTCATGTATTACAACCGCACCAGGCTCCACAGCTACAACAACTACCTGTCGCCAATAGCTATGGAGCTAAAAGCGGCATAAACACCGTAACCGGTGTCCGGATTTACTTGACCAGTTCAAGCTTGCTCGCGAAGGCGTCCTCCCAGGCAGACCGAGTCGCCTGCTTCGCGAGCAAGCTTCGCTCCTACAGGGTTTTGTGCGAGTTGGATCTGTATGAACAAAATGGAATATGAAAGTGAATAAAAGATATTGTTCGGGAATAAAAAATCCCGGTATTGTCCGCGTCACGCCAGCGATAGCACTTCACTGGCATACAAACATTTAGCCGTCGCTTCGATGACGACCGTGATTTTTCGATAAGGACACTGCATGAAAAAGGTTCTGTTGTTCACCGCATTGGCGGCTGCCCTGAGCGCGGGCCTGGCCCAGGCTGGCGAGAAACTGGTGGTTGCGGCGACCCCGGTTCCACACGCCGAAATTCTTGAACTGATCAAGCCAACCCTCGCCAAGGAAGGCGTGGACCTGGAGATCAAAGTTTTCACCGATTACGTTCAGCCGAACGTGCAGGTCGACCAGAAGCGTCTGGACGCCAACTACTTCCAGACCCTGCCATACCTGAAAAACTTCAACGAAGGCAAAGGCACTAATCTGGTGACCGTGATCGGTGTGCATGTCGAACCTTTCGGCGGCTACTCGAAGAAAGTCAAAAGCCTGTCTGAGCTGAAAGACGGCGCAACCATCGCCATCCCGAACGAAGGCAGCAACAGCGGCCGTGCGCTGATCCTGCTGCAGAAGGCCGGCCTGATCGAGTTGAAAGACCCGAAAAACGCCGTGGCCACCCCGAAAGACATTGCCAAGAACCCGCACAACTTCAAGTTCAAGGAACTGGAATCAGCCATGCTGCCGCGTGTTCTGGACCAGGTCGACCTGGACATGATCAACACCAACTACGCGCTGGATGCGGGTCTGAACCCGGCTAAAGACGCGCTGGTGATCGAAGGTGCCGATTCGCCTTATGTGAACTTCCTGGTGGCTCGCCCGGACAACAAGGACAGCGTTGCTATCCAGAAATTGGCCAAAGCCCTGACCAGCCCGGAAGTGAAGGCGTTCATCGACAAGAAATACAGCGGCGCGGTACTGCCGGCGTTCTGATCGATGGAGTAACGAGCCTCTTCAAGGTTTCAACGCCGACGGCTTTCGATAGCGTCGGCGTGATCGTAGCGTAATTCTGTAGGAGCGGGCTTGCCCGCGAAGACGACGGTACAGTCAACATTGATGTTGCCTGAAAATCCGCTTTCGCGAGCAAGCTCGCTCCTACAGAGGCTGCGTCTTCAACGCCTTGCGCAACGCCACCAGCAATTTCACGATGTCTTGCGGATCCAGCCGCTGTGGCACGTTTACGTCAGCCATTGTTCTCTTCCATGTGATGGTTCGGCCGGGGAGTGTGGCCAAAAGCTGCTCGTCCTTGGAGGGGTATTCTGAAAAAAAGAGCCTTCCTACAGCGCAAAGGAAAATAGTCGTCTTCCACTGCCGCCGCAAATTCGCAGGATAGTTTTTTGCGTGATGTCAATTCGGGACGCTCCGCGTCCCTGCGGCTGTGACGCAGAGCGTCACTGGCTGCATTCCCACGCAGAGCATGGGAACGATCAGTGTCTCAGTCCGGCCAATTCCACGCCGGCTCATCCAGCATCCGTTGCCCGACCATCCCGGTCTGGCCGAAATTCTTTTCCAGCACAATGCAGTTGCATTCCGGGTCTTGTTGCAACGCTGAAATCAACCGCCGCGCATGGGACACCACCCACACCTGACACTGCCCGGACGCTCGAATAATCAACCGCGCCAACGCCGGCAACAGGTCTGGATGCAGACTGGTTTCCGGCTCGTTCAACACCATCAACGTCGGCGGCCTAGGTGTCAGCAATGCCGCGACCAGCAGCAGATAGCGCAACGTCCCGTCCGACAATTCGGCGGCGGACAACGGTCGCAACAACCCTTCCTGATAAAACTCGATCGCAAACCGTCCACCTTGCAGCGGTTCGATGTTCAGTCGCGCGCCGGGAAAGGCATCGCTGATAGCCGCCTGCAAGGCTTCGGGGTCGCCGATTTCGATGATGGTCTGCAAGGCTGCCGCCAGGTCGCGACCGTCGTGGTGCAGCACCGGCGTGCGGGTGCCCAGTTGCGGTTGGCGAACCGGTGCATCGGTGTCACTGCGAAAGTGATCGTAGAAGCGCCAGCGACGGATGAACTCGCGTAATTCCAGAACCTCCGGCGAAGAACGCAAACTGCCGACCTGATCGAACAGGCTGTCGAAGTTCGGCGTGTGCTGGGCCAAGACGTCCCAGCTGCGATTGGCTCGGGCACGGATCATTGGGCCGTCGCGATCCACCAGCAGGCTGGCCGGCCGATAAATCGGCCCGGCCCAAACGCATTCACGCTTGATTTGCGGATCGAGGTTGAAGCGTGACGGAATAGGTGAACTGTGTTCGGGCAGCATGAAGTGGCCGTTGGAGTCGGGCAGCCCGAGGCTGATCGAATAGCTGAAATCCTCACCGGCAAACCCTAGCCGCAGGCGTTTGACGCCGTGTCTCACCGTAGCCTCGACCGGGACTTCACCATTGCGCATGCGTCGGCTGATATTTTCAGGCCCGGCCCAGAACGTCGAATCCAGCCCACCCTCACGGGCCAACGCGTTGACCACCCCGCCCTGAGCGGTTTCCGCCAGCAGGCGCAAGGCGCGGTAGAGGTTGGATTTGCCGCTGCCGTTGGGACCGGTGATCAGGTTCAACCGACCCAACGGAATTACCAATTTATTGATCGAGCGGTAATTGGCCACCGCGAGGGTTTTGAGCATGAGTTCCTCATTGATCGTTCCCACGCTCCGCGTGGGAATGCATCCCGTGACGCTCCGCGTCACAGTGGACGCAGAGCGTCCATGGCGGCGTTCCCACGCGGAGCGTGGGAACGATCAATGGAGTATAAGGATCGCTCGTGCAGACGTGGAACCCTGATCTAAGCTCTCAGTCGTATCGTCGCTGGCACGTTCGCACAACGCAAAGGAGTCTGCATGGCGGGTCCCGGATTGAAATTAATGGTTGGCTTGAGCCTCATCGCCTTGCTGACCGCCTGCGGCGATAAGAAGCCCGTCGAGAAGGACCGCCCCAAAGTCTTCGTGCAAGAGGTCAAGCCATCGGATTACGCCGCCGCGGTGACTCTGACCGGCGACGTCCAGGCCCGGGTACAAACCGAATTGTCGTTCCGCGTGGGCGGCAAGATCATCCAGCGCATGGTCGATGTCGGTGACCGGGTTTCGGCCAAACAAGTGCTGGCCAAACTCGATCCAAAAGACCTGCAAACCACTGTCGATTCGGCCCAGGCTCAGGTCGTGGCCGAACAGGCCCGGGTCAAACAAACCGCCGCGGCCTTCGTTCGCCAACAAAAACTCCTGCCCAAGGGCTACACCAGCCAGAGCGAATACGACTCCGCCCAAGCCGCCTTGCGCAGCAGCCAGAGCGCGCTGACCGCTGCTCAAGCGCAATTGGCCAACGCCCGTGATCAACTGAGCTATACCGCGTTGATTGCCGATGCGCCGGGGGTGATTACCGCGCGCCAGGCCGAAGTCGGCCAAGTGGTGCAAGCCACGGTGCCGATTTTCAGCCTGGCCCGGGACGGCGAGCGTGATGCGGTGTTCAACGTTTATGAATCGCTGTTGGCCGAGCCGCCGTCGGATAGATCGATTGTGGTCAGCCTGCTCGATAACCCGAAAATCAAAACCACGGGCACCGTTCGGGAAGTCACGCCGGCAGTGTCCGCGCAAACTGGCACGGTGCAAGTCAAAGTCACTCTGGACAATCTTCCCGAGGGCATGCAACTCGGTTCGGTGGTGAGCGCCACCGCCAAGCCAGTCGGCAAAACCGCGGTGGAACTGCCCTGGTCGGCCCTGACCAAAAACGTCAGTGAACCGGCTGTGTGGCTGGTGGATGCCGAGGGCAAGGCGCAGTTGCATACGGTCGCGGTCGGCCGTTATCTGACCGGCAAAGTCATCGTCAGCGCCGGCCTCAACGGTGGCGAAAAAGTCGTCACCGCCGGCGGCCAATTACTGCATCCGGGCGTGCGGGTGGAGATCGTTGAAAACACCTATAAGACGCCAATGACAGGAGCTCAGCCATGAAGCGCCTGTTGCTGTTATCCGCCGCTGCATTACTGCTCGCCTGCTCCAACGAGGAAGCGCCGCCAGAACCGGTTCGGCCGGTGCTGTCCGTGGAGGTGAAAGCACTCAATCAAGAAGACCTCGGCCGGTTCGCCGGCAGCATCCAGGCCCGTTACGAAAGCAACGTCGGTTTCCGGGTGCCGGGGCGTATCGCCAGCCGTAACGTCGATGTCGGCGCCGAGGTCCAGAAGGGCGCCTTACTCGCCACTCTCGACCCCTCCGATCAACAGAACCAGTTGCGCTCGGCTCAGGGCGATCTGGCCCGCGTTCAGGCGCAGCTCATCAACGCTCAGGCCAACGCCCGGCGTCAGCAGGAATTGTTCAATCGCGGGGTTGGCGCGCAGGCACAACTGGACATCGCCCAGACCGATCTGAAAACCACCCAGGCCTCTCTCGATCAAGCCCGGGCCGCCGTGAAACAGGCGCAAGACCAACTCGATTACATCGAGTTGCGCACCGATCACAAAGCCGTCGTTACCGCGTGGAATGCCGAGGCCGGGCAAGTGGTCACGGCCGGCCAGCAAGTGGTGACCCTGGCGCAGCCGGACATCAAGGAAGCGGTGATCGACTTGCCCGACACCCTGGTCGATCGGTTGCCGGCCGATGTGGTGTTCCAGGTCGCCTCGCAACTGGACCCGAGCATCACCAGCACTGCCATCGTGCGCGAAATCGAACCCCAGGCCCAAAGCGCAACCCGTACCCGTCGCGCTCGGTTGACCCTGACCGATACGCCACCGGGCTTTCGCCTCGGCACGGCGATCAGCGTGACGCTCAGCTCTGCGATCAAACCGCGCCTCGAACTGCCGGTGAGCGCGCTGCAAGAGGTGGATGGAAAACTGCGCATCTGGATCGTCGATCCGCAGACGCAAACCGTTTCTCCACGGGAGGTCAGCCTGATCAGCCGAACCAATGGCACGGTAGTCCTGGCCAATGGCGTGAAGTCCGGCGAGCGGGTAGTCAGCGCGGGTGTGAACAGTCTCAAACCGGGGCAGAAAGTGAAAATTGACGAGGACAGCCCGCAATGAAAGGGAGTTTCAACTTATCCGAATGGGCCCTCAAGCATCAGTCGTTTGTCTGGTATTTGATGTTCGTCGCGCTGCTGATGGGCGTGTTCTCGTACCTGAACCTGGGCCGCGAAGAAGACCCTTCGTTCACCATCAAAACCATGGTGATCCAGACCCGCTGGCCCGGCGCGACCCAGGAAGAAACCCTCAAGCAAGTCACTGACCGGATCGAGAAAAAACTCGAAGAACTCGACTCGCTCGACTACGTGAAAAGCTATACCCGCCCCGGCGAATCGACGGTCTTCGTTAACCTGCTCGACACCACCAGTGCCAAGGACATCCCGCAGATCTGGTACCAGGTGCGCAAGAAGATCAACGACATCCGTGGCGAGTTCCCGCAGGGCCTGCAAGGCCCAGGTTTCAACGATGAGTTCGGCGACGTGTTCGGTTCGGTGTATGCCTTTACCTCCGACGGCCTGTCGATGCGTCAGTTGCGCGACTACGTGGAACAGGTGCGTGCCGAGATCCGCGAAGTCCCGGGTCTGGGCAAGGTCGAGATGGTCGGCGAGCAGGATGAAGTCCTTTACCTGAACTTCTCCCCCCGCAAACTGGCCGCCCTCGGCATTGATCGGCGCGAGGTGGTGCAGACCCTGCAATCGCAGAATGCCGTGACCCCGGCCGGGGTGATCGAGGCCGGTCCGGAGCGGATTTCGGTGCGGACCTCGGGGCAATTTGCCTCTGAGAAAGATCTGGCCAACGTTAACCTGAAGCTCAACGACCGCTTCTACCGACTGGCCGACATCGCCAACATCAGCCGTGGCTACGTCGATCCGTCGACCCCGGAGTTTCGCTTTAACGGTCAGCCAGCCATCGGCCTGGCGATCGCCATGAAAAAGGGCGGCAACATTCAAGACTTCGGCAAGGCGCTGCACCTGCGCATGGATGAGCTGACGGCGGACCTGCCGGTGGGCGTCGGTGTACACACCGTTTCCGACCAGGCTGTAGTGGTGGAAGAAGCCGTCGGCGGCTTCACCAGTGCGTTGTTCGAAGCGGTGGTGATCGTACTGATTGTCAGCTTCGTCAGTCTCGGTGTACGCGCCGGATTGGTGGTGGCGTGTTCGATTCCGTTGGTGCTGGCGATGGTTTTCCTCTTCATGGAGTACAGCGGCATCACCATGCAGCGGATTTCCCTCGGTGCGTTGATCATCGCCCTCGGCCTGCTGGTGGACGACGCGATGATCACGGTCGAGATGATGGTCACGCGCCTGGAAATGGGCGAAACCAAAGAACAGGCGGCGACCTTCGCCTACACCTCGACGGCATTCCCGATGCTCACAGGCACGTTGGTCACCGTCGCCGGTTTCGTGCCGATCGGCTTGAACGCCAGCTCCGCCGGTGAGTACACCTTCACCCTGTTCGCGGTGATCGCGGTGGCCATGCTGGTGTCATGGATCGTCGCCGTGCTGTTCGCCCCGGTGCTCGGCGTGCACATTCTGAGCGCCAAGGTGAAGCCTCACGACGCAGAGCCAGGGCGTATCGGTCGGGCGTTCAATGGTGGTCTGCTCTGGGCCATGCGCAATCGCTGGTGGGCCATCGGCATCACCGTGGCGCTGTTTGTGCTCTCGGTGTTTTCCATGCAGTTCGTGCAGAACCAGTTCTTCCCGTCCTCGGACCGCCCGGAAATCCTTGTCGACCTGAACCTGCCGCAAAACGCCTCGATTGCCGAAACCCGCATGGTCGTTAATAAGCTCGAAGCAACGCTCAAAGATGACCCGGACATCGTGCGCTGGAGCACCTACATCGGCGAGGGCGCGATCCGTTTTTACTTGCCTCTCGACCAGCAATTACAGAACCCGTACTACGCGCAACTGGTGATCGTCAGCAAAGGCGAGTCACGCGCGGCCTTGAGTGCTCGTTTGCAAAAGCGCTTGCGTGAAGAGTTCGTCGGTGTCGGCAGTTACGTCCAGGCCCTGGAAATGGGCCCGCCGGTGGGACGGCCGATTCAGTATCGGGTCAGCGGCAAGGACATTGATCAGGTGCGCAAACACGCCATTGCCCTGGCCACTGAACTGGATAAGAACTCGCACATCGGCGAGATCATTTACGACTGGAACGAACCGGGCAAAGTGCTGCGCATCGACATCGCCCAGGACAAGGCACGGCAACTGGGGTTGTCGTCGGAAGACGTGGCGAACCTGATGAACAGCATCGTCGTCGGCTCGCCGGTGACGCAGGTCGATGACGATATCTACCTAATCGACGTGGTCGGCCGCGCTGAAGATGCCGAGCGCGGCAGTCCGGAAACCTTGCAGAATTTGCAGATCGTCACCCCCGGCGGCACGTCGATTCCGCTGCTGGCATTTGCCACCGTGCGGTATGAACTCGAGCAACCGCTGGTGTGGCGTCGTGATCGCAAACCGACCATCACCATCAAGGCCGCGGTTCGCGACGAGATTCAGCCGACCGACCTGGTGCAACAGCTGCAACCGGACATCGACAAATTCGCCGCCGGTTTGCCGGTGGGCTACAAAGTCGCCACCGGCGGTACCGTGGAGGAAAGCGGCAAGGCTCAGGGGCCGATTGCCAAGGTCGTGCCGTTGATGCTGTTTTTGATGGCGACCTTCCTGATGATCCAGTTGCACAGCGTGCAGAAGCTGTTCCTGGTGGCCAGCGTCGCGCCGCTCGGGTTGATCGGCGTGGTGCTTGCGCTGATCCCGACGGGTACGCCCATGGGCTTCGTGGCGATCCTCGGGATTCTGGCGTTGATCGGCATCATCATCCGCAACTCAGTGATTCTGGTGACCCAGATCGACTCTTTTGAAAAGAGCGGCTACACACCGTGGGATGCGGTGGTGCAGGCCACGGAGCATCGGCGCCGACCGATTTTGTTGACGGCGGCGGCGGCGAGCCTGGGGATGATCCCGATTGCCCGGGAAGTGTTCTGGGGGCCGATGGCCTACGCGATGATTGGCGGGATCATCATCGCCACGTTGCTGACGCTGCTGTTTTTACCGGCGCTGTATGTGGCCTGGTACAAAATCCGCGAACCGAAGTCTGCCTAATGATCGTACCCACGCTCCGCGTGGGAATGCAGCCAGTGACGCTCTGCGTCACAGCTGCAGGGACGCAGAGCGTCCCGAGAGGCATTCCCACGCAGAGCATGTGAACGATCAGTCGACTCGACGCCAAACACTCGCCAACCAAGGCTGCTGCTCCCGCGGCAGCCCCGCCGGCCGGTAGTAATGCTCCAGCTCCACAAACCCCGCCTCGGTCAGCAACTTCTGCCACGCCTGAAGATCGTAATACGCCCCATAACGCGGCCCGTTCCAGCCTTCCTGATTCTCCCCACGCGGATTGGAACTGAACAAAACCCCACCCGGCTTCAACGCCTCGCGCAGCTGCTTCAACACCCGAGGCAATTCCTGACTAGGGATGTGGAACAGCACCGCATTGGCAAAAATCCCGTCAAACCGCTCGGACGGCAGATCGAGTTTCAGAAAGTCCTGCTGCCAGACTTCGCAACCACTGTCCTCTCGGGCCATCTGCGCAAGCTTTTCCGAGCCGTCTAGGCCGACGGCGGTATGGCCCATGCGCGTGAAGGTTTTCAGGTCACGACCGGGGCCGCAGCCGAAGTCGAGAAGGGTGAACGGCGCCTCACCCTGAATATGCCGCAACAGGGCATCGATGTTCTGGCTGACATCGTGATCGCGAGTGCCTTCACGGAAGTCTTCGGCCACCGCGTTGTAATGGCCCAGCGTGGTGGAGGTGATCTGCTCCAGATCGGCGGGAGTCTGTTTCATGGTCGGCTGCGCAGGCAATTGGGATACGTCGAATATACGCCATGACGCCGGGGGCTGCTGCGCAGCCATTCGCGAGCAAGCCCGCTCCCACACTGGATCGCGCCGAACACAAATTCCATGTTCACCGAAGATCAAATGTGGGAGCGGGCTTGCTCGCGAAAGCGGTATCACTGACGACCAATGACTTCAGCCAGACTCAGCTCTGTTTCATCCCCAGACATTCGATGGACCGATCAACCATCGCCTTGGCAATCTCCAGCAAATGCCAAACGGAAAACACCAATGCCCGATCGGCGCCCTTGAGTTGATCGCCACACTGATACGCCGTGACCGAGGCGCAGCGCAGCAGATCAGCGACGTAGAGCTGGGTATCCTCGAAGCTCACGTCTTTGCTGACGTTGTAGAAGCGAAATTCATCGGGCGCTGAGGGCTGATCGCCGGTGAGGTAGAAATCAATCGCACGGTAGAGCGCCGATCGATCCCGGAGCGGGTCTTCAGTGGCGGTTTCGTTGGTGGGGTTTTCGGGAGGTGGATCGGGTACGGATTTTTTCATGTGTTGCTCCTATTACTACATGGGAGCCATCACTTATCGCCTACTAAACGATTGGGTGGCGGCTGTGCGCAGGTTAGTAGGCCGGTCAATAGGAAAACCGGTGCACCCGAAGATGCCCCACGCACAGCCACCATATTCTGCATGCGGCCAAAATTGCCGGACATGAGCATGGAATTGCTATGCGCCTATTGTTCCGGGCTACTAAACCCGATCACTGATGAGCAGTGACGGACCGAGACTAGCCACGGAATTTGGCAGGCGCAAGCGAGCGGAATGATCTAGGAAATGTCCTGCAAAGAAAAGGGATCAGGCCTGCTGGCACTCTGATTTTTCTGTGCGAAATGTTCCCCAGGCGCTAGAGACAATACTTCTGGTGAGAAAGCTTTTCTGTGGCGAGGGAGCAAGCTCCCTCGTCACAAAAGCCTGCGACCTGCATCGCCCTCAGCGCTTGTTCAACCCCCGCGCCAACCGATCCCCACCCAACTGAATCACCGCCACCAACACCACCAGCAACACAATCACCGTCAACATGATCTGGCTATCAAAGCGCTGATACCCATACCGATAAGCAATGTCGCCCAGCCCACCCGCACCAATTGCCCCGGCCATGGCTGATGAGTTGATCATCGTCACCAACGTAATCGTGAACCCGCCAACAATTCCCGGCAGCGCTTCGGGCAGCAGCACATGCCAGACGATATGCCAGCGTCGGCAGCCCATCGCCTGCGCCGCCTCAATCAGTCCATGGTCGACCTCGCGCAAACTGACTTCGGCAATCCGCGCAAAGAACGGCGTGGCAGCGATAGTCAACGGCACCACGGCCGCCCAAACACCGTAAGTGGTGCCGACGATCAACCGGGTAAACGGAATCAGCGCCACCATCAAAATCAAAAACGGAATCGAGCGAAACAGATTCACGAACGCGCCCAATGCGCGGTTCAGCGCCGGTGCTTCGTAGATCCCGCCCTTGGAACTGGTGACCAGAATCACCGCCAGCGGAATGCCCGCCAACAAGGCGATCAGTGACGACACTCCAACCATCAAAAACGTGTCGATAAAACCCTGAAGCAACCGATCAAACCACATAACCCAGCACCTCCACCTGTTGCGCCCAGTTGCCAGCGCGCTGACGCAATTCCTCGGCGCCGAGGGATGAACCGGTCACCGCCAGCAGCAATTGCCCGAGCGCATGCCCCTGAATCCGTTCCACGCCTCCTTGCAGCAAGCGCACGCGGCCACCGAGGGCGCTGAACAGTGCCGCCAGGTCTGGCTCGTCACTCGCGCTGCCGGTGAATTGCAAACGCAGCACCACGGCGGCGTCCGAAGACTGCGGCTGCGCCCGCAAGCGGCTTTGCAGTTCTTCCGGCAGCCCATGTTGCAGCGGCGCGAGCAAGGTCTTGCTGACCTCATGTTGCGGGTTGCCGAATACTTCCCAGACCCGCCCTTGCTCGACGATTCGCCCGTGTTCCAGCACCACCACCCGATCACAGATATCGCGGATCACCGCCATCTCGTGGGTGATCAATACGATGGTCAGGCCCAGGTGCTGATTGATCTCGCGCAACAGGCCGAGGATCGATTGCGTGGTCTCCGGATCCAGCGCCGACGTCGCCTCGTCACACAGCAGAATTTCCGGGTCATGCACCAGCGCGCGGGCGATGCCGACGCGCTGCTTCTGCCCGCCGGACAGTTGCGCTGGGTAGGCTTTGTGCTTCTCCTGCAGGCCCACCAGTTCCAGCAGTTCGCGGACTTTGCGCTCGCGCTGCTCCTTGGGCACGCCGGCGACTTTCAGCGGCAATTCGACGTTCTGCCAAACCGTCTTCGCTGACATCAGATTGAAGTGCTGAAAGATCATGCCGATCCGCCGTCGTAGCGCCACCAAGCGGTCTTCATCGAACTCGCCGATGTCCACCTGATCGATCAGCACCCGTCCGCTGCTCGGTTGTTCGAGGCGGTTGATGGTGCGGATCAGCGACGACTTGCCGGCGCCACTGCGACCAATGATGCCGAACACTTCGCCGCGCTGGATCGCCAGGTCAATGCCGTGCAAGGCCGCCACGGGACCTTGCTGGCCGTTGTAGGTTTTGCCCAGGCCGATGAAGCGCACGTGGGCGCGATTGAGGTCTGGGTGCAGTTCGGTTTGTGTGGCGTTATGGGGCTCCGGAAGCTCCAGTCGCCGTTGGATCGCGGCCGTCATACTCAGCTTTCCCAACCGGCTTGATAGAGCTTGCCGTGGGCTTTATCCAGTGCCGCGCGAACGGCTGGCGAATGCTGGTAGATGTCGACGAACTTGATCAGACGTGGGTCGGTTTTGCTTTTCGGCTGGATCACGAACTGGATCACGTATTCCTTGTGATCGAGACCATCGAACAGCAGGGCGGAGCTGGCATCGAAGGTCTTCGACAGGCGAATGTAGGCCGGGTAACCCTGGACCAGATCGGCGTCGTCGTAGGCGCGCACCAGTTGCACGGCTTCGACTTGAAGGATTTTGATTTTCTTCGGGTTGGCGATGATGTCTTCTTCGGTGGCCTTGTAGCCGACACCCGGTTTGAGCGTGATCAACCCGGCCTTGGCCAGCAGTTGCAGGCCGCGACCACTGTTGATCGGGTCGTTGGCGATGGCCACGCTGGCGCCTTCGGGCAGCGCGTCGAAGCTTTTGTATTTCTTCGAGTAGAGACCGACGTTGTTGATGATGCCCGGGGCGAACGGCACCAGGTCAAAACCGGCGGCGGCCTTGGCGTTTTCCAGGAACGGGATGTGCTGGAAATAGTTCACGTCGATGTCGCCCGAGGCGAGGCTGACGTTGGGGGCGATCCAGTCGCTGAACTCCACCAGTTCGACGTTCAGGCCTTGTTTGTTGGCTTCTTCTACTGCGGCTTCCAGGGGGATGGCGAAGGCGGCGGTGGTACCGACTTTCAGTGGCGCGTCGGCGGCGAAGGTGATGGAGCTGAAGAGGCCGAGGGCCAGGGCCAGTGCTTTGACTGGGTGAGAGAGGTAGGTCTTTTTCATGATGAGTTTTCCAGTCAAGTTAAGGCCGATCGTTCCCACGCTCCGCGTGGGAATGCCTCCCGGGACGCTCCGCGTCCCTGCGGTGATGACGCAGAGCGTCACTGGCTGCATTCCCACGCAGAGCGTGGGAACGATCAGGGTAGGGGGTTAGTGTCGGTAGTGGGATCCGGTGTGTTGCTCAGGCAAATGCGCCTCGCCGTGAAACAGTTTTTCTCGCAGGCTGCCGCTGTCGTAAGCGATCTTGTATGACCCACGCCGTTGCAACTCGGGGATCACCAAATCGATGAAATCCACATAGCTTTCCGGCGTGACAATTCTCGTCAGATTGAAACCATCAAGCCCGGTTTCGGCGATCCACGATTCCAGTTCGTCAGCCACCTGCTGCGGCGAGCCGACCACGGTGATGTAGCGGCCACCGAGGGCGTGTTGTTCCAGCAGTTTGCGGCGGGTCCAGTCGTTGTTTTGCAGGTTCTTGGTGGCGGACTGGATGGCGTTGCTCTTCACGTACTGGATCGGTTCGTCGAGTTCGTACTCGGAAAAATCGATCCCCGTCGACGCCGAAAAATGCGCCACGCCAGCCTCGGCACTGGCGTAGCTCAGGTACTCAGCGTGCTTCTTCCAGGCCAGCTCTTCTGTCTCACCGACGATCACGTTCAAGCCCATGAACACCTTGATATCCCAAGGATTGCGCCCGGCTTCGACGGCGCTGGCGCGAACCTTGTCCACCTGAACCCGGGTCGCCGGTTTGTTCTGGCCGCTGATGAACACACACTCAGCATGCCGACCGGCGAACTGTAAACCGCGATCGGAACTGCCGGCCTGGAACAGCACCGGCGTGCGTTGCGGCGACGGTTCGCAGAGGTGATAACCCTCGACCTGATAGAACTCGCCCTTGTGCTCGACCTTGTGCACTTTGTCTGGCTGGGCGTAGATCCGCTGTTCGCGGTCGTTGAGCACCGCGTCGTTTTCCCAACTGCCTTCCCAGAGTTTGTAGAGCACTTGCAGGTACTCGTCGGCCTGGTCGTAACGCCGGTCGTGTTCCACCTGTTCGCTCAGACCCATAGCCTTGGCGGCGCTGTCGAGGTAGCCGGTGACGATGTTCCAGCCGACCCGCCCACGGCTCAGATGATCAAGCGTCGACAGGCGTCGGGCGAACAGGTACGGCGGTTCGTAGGTCAGGTTAGCGGTCAGGCCGAAGCCGAGGTTTTTGGTGACCGCTGCCATGGCCGAGACCAGCAGCAGCGGGTCGTTGACCGGCAACTGGATCGACTCTTTGAGCGGCACGTTCACCGAGTTTTGGTAGACGTCGTACACGCCGACGATGTCGGCGATGAACAGACCGTCGAACAATCCGCGTTCCAGCAGCTGTGCCAGTTCGGTCCAGTATTCGATGGTTTTGTATTGGGTCGACGTGTCTCGTGGATGCGTCCACAAGCCATGGTTGATGTGCCCGATGCAATTCATGTTGAAGGCATTGAGCAGGATTTTCTTTTTGGCATCGGTCATCAGATGGTCCCCCGCAACGGCGGGTTTTCATCGTTGAGGTAGTAATTGCCCACCGCATGATATTTCCAACGCACCGGGTCATGCAGGGTATGTACCCGTGCGTTGCGCCAGTGGCGATCCAGACCATGTTCGATCAAGGTCGCCTGGCTGCCGGCCAGTTCGAACAACGTGCTGCCGGCGGCGAGGGAGATTTCGGTGCTGATGGCCCGCGCTTCGGCAACCGCAATTGACGCCGCGGCGACAGTCTCGGCATTGGTGTCGGCCTGAGCCTGGTCGAGGAATTCGCCGGAGCGTTCCAGCAAGGCTTCGGTGGCGTGCAGACGAATCGCCAGGTGGCCAAAACTCTTGATCGTCAGCGGGTCTTCGGTGGCTTTGTCGTTGCCGGAATCAATCCACGGCCGGGTCTTGGTGCGCACAAAATGCAGGGCATCTTCGTAAGCGGCGCGGGCGATGCCGGTGTCGATGGCGGCGTGGAGAATCTGCGCCAGCGGGCCGACGGTGGTCGGGCGTTCGAAGGCGCTTTGAAACGGGATTACATCCTCGACAGTAACGCAGACATCCTCGAACACCACCGAACCGCTGCCGGTGGTGCGCTGGCCGAAGCCGCTCCAGTCGTCGATCACCGTCAGGCCTTTGCTATTGCGCGGGACGAAGGCCAGTTGCTGCACACCGTTTTGGTCCACGACTGATGTCGGAATGCGTTGCGCGTAAATCGCGCCGGTGGCGTAGAACTTGCGACCGTTGATGCGGTAGCCGTTGCCATCGCGAGTCAGGCGGGTGACGCGATCATGGGCGGTTTTTGTGCCCAGTTCCGCGAGTGCATTGCCGAAGCGCTGACCGGCCAATACTTCGGCGTAGAGACGTTTTTTCTGCTCATCGGTGCCGTTCACGCGCAGCACTTCGAGGGCATAGAAATGGTTCTGCGGAATTTGTCCGAGAGAGCCGTCGGCCTGGGCGATCAGCGCGATGACCTTGGCCAGGGTGACGTTGGAAACCCCGGCGCCGCCGTATTCTTTTGGCACGCTGATGCCCCAAAGACCCGAGCGGGAAAACACTTCCAGTTCCGGGAGCGGCAAACGACGTTCGCGGTCGCGCAGAGCGCTGTCACGTTTGAAATCGTCGGCTAGGTCATTGGCGACGATCAGGGCTTGCTCATCGCTGGTGATGACCGCGACGTGGTGAGAAAGAGTCATGGTTGTTAAATCCAGGAATGGCGGGCCGGTAATGCGCCGTTGAGGTGATAGGCGCCAACCGCGTGATATTTCCAGCGCACCGGATCGTGCAGCGTGTGCACCCGGGCATTGCGCCAATGGCGATCGAGGTTGAATTCGGCGAGGGTCGCGCGGCTGCCGGCCAGTTCGAAGAGTTTTTCGCTGGCCAGCAGCGAGATCTCGGTGGTCAGCACTTTGGCTTCCGCCACGGCAATCGAAGCGCGCGCAGCGGACTCGGCGGTGAGCGGCGCGGCGTTGACCTGATCGAGTACTTGCCCAGCCTTGCGCAGCAGTGCTTCGGCGGCGTGCAGTTCGATTTTCAGCTTGCCGATATCGGCGATCACGTAGAGGTCGTCGCTGGCCCGCTCGACCTTGGCGTCGATCCACGGCCGTGCACGCGTTTTCACGAACTCGATAGCGTCATCGATGGCACCGCGGGCAATGCCGGCGTCGATGGCGGCTTGAATCAATTGCGACACGGCACCCTGAATATTCGGGCTGTCGTTGATCTTCCAGTTATCCACCACTAGCTCGGCGTCAACCCGCACGTTGTTGAGCAAAAGGGTGCCGCTGGCGGTGGTGCGCTGGCCGAAACCCGACCAGTCATCAACGATGCGCAGCCCCGGTGTGCCACGACGGACGAAGGCCAGCACTTGCTTGCCGTCGTCGTTCAGCGCCTTGACGGCGACCCAGTGGGCGAACAGGGCGCCGGTGGAATAGAACTTCTGCCCGTTGATGACAAAGCCATCGCCGTCTGCAGTAATCCGTGCCTTGAGCTCCAGGGTGTTTTTAGTCCCGCGCTCCGGTCCCGCATTACCGATGCGCCAGCCTTCGAGCACGCTTTTGAACAGCTGTTTTTTCTGCGACTCGGTGGCGCTGCCGAGTATCAGGTTGAGAATGCCGAACTGGTTCTGCGGGATCTGCCCCAAAGCCGGGTCGGCCGCGGAAATGATCGCGAATACCGAGGCCAAGGTGACGAATGAAACCTGCGGGCCACCGTACTCTCGCGGGATGGCAATGCTGCCCAGGCCGCTGCGGGTGAACTGTTCGATTTCCGACCACGGCAACTTGCGCTGCTGGTCACGTTTGGCGGCTTGCAGGCGGGCGACTTGCGCCAGCTCATGGGCAGCCTCGATGGCTTGTGCGTCGTTGCGCAAGACCTGCGCGGGCAACAACAATGGGGCGATGTCCAGATCACTCTGGACGATTGCATCTGCCAGACTGGACATCAGTGCCGCTCCTTGGCTGCACGCAATGCCCTGGCGATTTGCACTGGGGTGATTGTGTTCCGGACCATACCTACCTCACATTTCATGGAAGCGCCGCAGGTTGCGGCGAATAAAAAATACGAATGTCCGGTGGTCCGGTCTATATACCCTAAACGTGTATAAATGATTTATGAACTAACTTTTAGGAATATGCATAGAAGGGGTGTTACAGATTCATGCAGCTGGCGAAGTCTGCGTTCGGCTTCTGTAGGAGCGAGGCTTGCCCGCGAAGGCGTCAGTTCTGACGCACCGCGTTATCGTTCTTCGCGAGCAAGCTTCGCTCCTACAGTCGAACGCAGGGATCTCAGTGTTTGCGGGGTTCGGCGGCCATGAGTATCTCCTTTGGCCGGGCCTTCAAATAGGGATTGGCACAGCCGATCTTCAGCGTGCGTGCCGGTGCCCACCGCGAGTTGTTACCCACGCGGTCGAGGATGCAGTAGGTCACTTCCAGTCGAAGATCTTCGCCGGCTTCGACAATGATTGCCGGTGGTACCCAGACCTGAATCGGCTGACCCACATCGCACGCTTTGAGTTTGGGCAGGTCCATGCGCACATCGCCCCAGCGCAGGGTGATTTCGTCGTCGACGGCCATGTTCAGATAAGGCTCGATGGTCAATGGCACACCACGTTTGACCTGGTTCGGATTGACCCCCTGACGACGAATGGTCTCAGGGATGAATACGGGCGCCAGGCTCTGGTTTTCCTCATCGCAAAGCAGCAGGCCGCCCGGGCAATCGAGCTTGATCTGTACACGAGTCGCCGGTGATACCGCGGCCCCTTGCCCCACCTGCATGACCTTGTAATGGACGCGGGCAGAACCATTGGCAATGAAGCTTTCCGGCACCCGCAGGCTCACGGCTTGGCTGTCATGGTCGGCCCCCAATAGGCTGGAGGCCACGTAGCAGTTGTTCCAGAACAGCTCGATCAGATCGCCTTCGTCCATGCCGGGGTAGGGTGGCACGTCGATCATAAGATGAGCGGCCGAGGTGATGTTGATACCGGCCTTGTGGCTTTGCGCCAGGGTGGGGGCTGCAAGTACGGATTTTTTCGAAGTGCTTGTCATGGGTTTCTCTCCTTGAAGCCTTGCCGCGAAGTCCATTTCTGAAAGATCGAAAGGCGTGAATTACCAAGCAACAAAACGATTAAGTATTTGTGAGTTTCAATAAGGGTTGAGTGTCTGTTGGGAACTAGATAAGAGTGCGCTCCAGTCAGTGTCAATAGCGCTGGATAGTTAAAGGTTGGTTCCTTGTTTATTCAGAAATCTCCTACGCAGTGCAGTTAATAAACCATACTGCACTGTCGAATTTAGCCCTGTATTTAGGGTGTTTGACGTCCAGGAGGCAGCAACCCGTTGACGAAGAATGGCCAGGGGTTTTATGAGTGCCAGGCAGTATGAATCTGTTGCAGGACTTATATATGTACCGCATGAGAGGGTGGGGAATTATCTATAATGCGCGCGACTCAAGTAAGTCGCGGAAGGCTGATACAGGATCTTAAAGTTAGGGCAAGTGCCACTTCCATCCGTGGAAGTTGACAGCTTTCGAGGGAGGGGCAGTACTAAGCGTTATTAAGGAATTTGCTGAGAAATTGCTTCGTCCGTTCTTCTTTCGGGTTAGCAAACAGCGCCTTGGCTTCGCCTTGTTCGACGATCACACCTTTATCGAAAAACACCACGCGGTTGGCCACGTCCCGGGCAAAGCCCATTTCGTGAGTGACGATCACCATGGTGCGTTTCTCCTCGGCCAGGCCGCGGATGGTCGCCAACACTTCGCCCACCAGTTCCGGGTCCAGCGCCGAGGTCGGTTCATCGAACAGGATCACTTCCGGTTCCATTGCCAGCGCCCGGGCAATCGCCACACGCTGTTGCTGACCCCCGGAGAGGCGTCGCGGGTAAGCGTCTTCCTTGCCCGCCAGGCCAACCTTGGCCAATAGCTTTTTACCCAGGGCAACGGCTTCGGCGCGTGGGATCTTTTTCACCACCAACGGGCCTTCGATGACGTTTTCCAGGGCCGTGCGATGGGGGAACAGATTGAAGTTCTGGAACACGAAACCCACGTGCTGGCGCAAGCGCCGCACCAGGCTCTGCTGCTGGTTCAGGGGACGGCTGCCATCGATCTCGATATCGCCGACCTTGATCCGGCCGCTGCTAGGCTCCTCGAGAAAATTCAGGCAACGCAGGAAGGTGGTCTTGCCCGAGCCGCTGGGGCCGATGATCGCCACCACCTCGCCTTCCTTCACTTGCAGATCGATGCCATTGAGCACCACCTGACCCTTGAACTGCTTTGTCAGTTTTTCCACGACAATCATTGGGTCAGGACTCCTGGTCATGCCGATTGACCCGCGCTTCCAATTGGTTCTGCAGGTGCGACAGTACAGTCGCCAGAACCCAGTAGATCAGCGCGGCGGCAAGATACATGGTGAAAATTTCGAAGGTACGGGCGGTGATCAGCTGCGCTTGGCGGAACAGTTCCGGCACCTGAATGGTGGCTGCCAAAGCAGTGTCCTTGACCAGCGAGATAAAGCTGTTGCCCAAAGGTGGCAATGCCGTGCGCGCCGCTTGCGGCAGGATGGCCCGGCGCAGGGTTTGCGCGCGGGTCATGCCGATACTGGCGGCGGCTTCCCACTGGCCGCGTTCGATGGAGCTGATCGCGGCACGCAGGATTTCGCAGGCGTATGCAGCCATGTTCAGCGAGAAGCCGATCAGGGCCGCCGGCAGCGGATCAAGCTCGATACCCAATTGCGGCAAGCCGTAATAGATCACGAACAATTGCACCAGCAACGGCGTGCCGCGAAAGAACGACACGTAGACGCGGGCGATCCAGCTCACCAGTTTAAAGCGCGACAGCCGCATCAACGCCAGGCCGAAGCCCATCAGCAGGCCGAAGAACATTCCGCCCAGGCTCAGGATGACCGTGTAGTACGCGCCCTTGAGCAGAAAGGGCGCGGAGTCCAGCGCGAGTTGGAAAGCTTCTCCCATTATTGAGTGACGTCAGCGCTGAAGTATTTTTCCGACAGCTTTTTCAGCGTACCGTCGGCACGCAGCTTGTCGATGGCTTTGTTCACCGCAGCCAGCAGCTCAGGCTCGCCTTTGCGCAGGGCAATACCGGCTTCCTGGCGGGAGAACGCTTCGCCAGCGGCGGCGGTATCCTTGGCCTTCCTGGCATATTCCAGCGCGGCCAGGCGGTCGATCAGAATGGCGTCGATGCGGCCGACGCGCAGATCCTGGAACTTGCTCGGGTCATCTTCGTAGGTGCGCACGTCAGCCGTAGGCACATTGGCTTTCACCCACTGCTCATAGTTGGTGCCCAGACCTACGCCGACTTTCTTGCCGGCCAGATCGGCGGCGGTCTTGATGGTGTCTTTGTTTTTGGTCAGGGTCAGCGCCTGAATCCCGGAAACGGTGTAAGGCGTGGAGAAGTCGTACTTCTTCTTGCGCTCTTCGGTGATGGTCACTTGGTTGATCACCGCGTCCAGACGCTTGGATTCCAGGGCTGCGAGGATGCCTTCCCATTTGGTCGGCTGCAGTTTGACCTTCACGCCAAGCTCTTTGGCCAAGGCTTCGGAGAACTCGACTTCGAAGCCGCTCAGTTTGCCGGCCTCGTCGACGAAGCTGAACGGTGGATAAGTGCCTTCCAGACCGACGTTGATAACGCCTTTGTCCTTGATTTGTTGCAATTGCTCACCGGCAACCGCCTGCCCCAGCAGGCCGGCGCTCAGTGCCAGGCCCAGCGAACCCACTAGCAGATTTCGACGTAGTGCGGAAAAATTCATGACAAGCCCCTGTGTTTTCTTATGGAACACGCTTAAGGAAAGTTGGCAAATTCGGGATTTGAACGACTGCGATATCCTGCCCTAAAGCAGCTTATGCGTCTTGCTGCAAATTCGCCTGCGGCGTGACTATATGATGTTGCCTTTAGATAGGAAAATACTAAATATTAAGTTTGTTATTCTTTTTTAAGATATGCCAGGCATCTTCCTGATCGTTCCCACGCTCTGCGTGGGAATGCCTCTAGGGACGCTCCGCGTCCAGTGACGCAGAGCGTCACGGGCTGCATTCCCACGCGGAGCGTGGGAACGATCATTCAGCGTACGATCAGTTATAGAAAGTCTCTGTAGGCAAACAACGCCGGCGCCCCACCGGTGTGCAGGAAGATGATCGGGCCGTCATTGAAGCGCTGGCGCCCGATGCCGTCGAGCAAACCGGCCATGGCCTTGCCGGTATACACCGGATCCAGCAACAACCCTTCCTGACTCGCCAGCAGCTTCAGCGCCGACAATGTCCCGGCATTCGGCTCGCCATAACGCGGGCCGAAATATTCGTCCCACAGTTCGATTTTGAAATGCTTCGGCAGGCTCACGCCCAGGAGTTCGGCCGTGCGCTCGGCGAGACCCTGGACTTTCGGTCGCTGAGCTTCATCGCTACGGGAAACGGTGACGCCGATCACTGGCAAATCCGGCAGTGCTTCGCTCAATGCCAGCGCCAGGCCGCTGTGGGTGCCTGCACTGCCGGACGCCAGCACCACGGCGGCGAAATTCAGCCCGGTGTCCTTGATCTGTTCAGCCAGTTCCAGGCCTGCACGGACATATCCCAAAGCGCCCAATGCATTCGAGCCACCAATCGGCACCAGATACGGTTTTTTGCCGTTGCTGCGCAGACGCCTGGCCAGCGCTTCCAATTGCTCGTCGGCATTGTCGAGGTTTTCCACCAACTCGACCTTGGCATCGAACAGGTCCAGCAACAGCCGATTGCCATTGCCGACGTAGTTGCTGTCGTCGGTACCGAGCGGATTTTCCAGCAGTGCCACGCAGCCCAGGCCAAGCTTGGCGGCAATGGCGGCGGTCTGGCGCACATGGTTGGATTGGATCGCGCCAGCAGTGATCAATGTGTCAGCGCCCTGGGCCAAGGCATCGGCGGCCAGGTATTCGAGTTTGCGCAGCTTGTTGCCGCCCAGTGCCAATGGCGTCAGGTCATCGCGTTTGACGTACACATCCCGGCCCAGCCAGGTCGACAGGCGTTCGAGTTTTTCCAGGGGCGTCGGATGACCGAGCAGGTCGAGGCGGTTAAAGCGGGCAAGCTGTTGTTTGATCATGGGTCCGTACTGGCGGAGGAAGATGTCAGGACTATAGGCACGGGTATTTAGTGGGGCAACTGCCAATCGCTTATAGCCAAAAGTATTGAGCACAGCACTATTGGTTCTTAATTCGGCTGCAAGCCGTTGCCGTAAAGTAATCGCGGTTAATGCGGCCAGACAGTCCGGCCGCCCGTGAGGAGTTTTTACCGTGAGCGAGCGTTCCAGCCATTGGCAATTGCAGACCATCGTCAGCCAACTGCGTACGGCGCGCGATCAGTGGCGCGCACAAAACGGCCGGGCCAGCGGCGAGCAGGGCGGTCGCGAGTTGCCGTCCCGAGCGGCCATGGCGGACATTCTTGAAGCCTTGTGCGGTGCGCTGTTCCCGATGCGTCTGGGCCCGGTGGATTTGCGCGAGGAGAGTGAAGATTTCTACGTCGGCCACACACTGGACGTGGCACTGAACGCGTTGCTGGCTCAGGCGCGGCTCGAACTGCGTTACGCCGCGCGCCACAGTGCCCAGGCCGACACTGAAGTCGAGGCCAAAACCATCCAGATCATTCAGGACTTCGCCCTCGCTTTGCCGGGGTTGCGCAGCCTGTTGGACACCGACGTGCTGGCGGCCTATCACGGCGACCCGGCGGCGCGCAGTGTCGATGAAGTGTTGCTCTGCTACCCAGGGATTCTGGCGGTGATTCACCATCGCCTGGCTCACCATTTGTACCGCGCCGGGTTGCCGATGCTGGCGCGGATCAGCGCGGAAATCGCCCATTCGGCAACCGGTATCGATATCCATCCGGGCGCGCAGATCGGTCGCAGTTTCTTTATCGATCACGGGACGGGCGTGGTGATCGGCGAGACGGCGATCATTGGCGAGCGCGTGCGGATTTATCAGGCGGTGACCCTGGGCGCCAAGCGCTTTCCGGCGGACGAAGACGGCCAGTTGCAGAAGGGCCATCCGCGGCATCCGATCGTCGAGGACGATGTGGTGATCTACGCCGGCGCGACAATTCTGGGGCGGATCACCATCGGCAAGGGCTCGACTATCGGCGGCAACGTCTGGCTGACCCGCAGCGTGCCGGCGGGGTGCAACCTGACCCAGGCGAATCTGCAGCATGATGATGGGACGCAGAAGTAAGTAAGTCCCTCACCTGTGATCGTTCCCACGCTCTGCGTGGGAATGCATCAAGGGACGCTCCGCGTTCCAGGGCCGCCGCCGATGCAATGTCTGGCCCCGTTGTGACGCAGAGCGTCACGGGCTGCATTCCCACGCAGAGCGTGGGAATGATCATCCTCCAAACCCCGCGTCATACCTTTCCTTGAACTAGCGCAGGAAAAGCTACCGCCGAGCCCTGCGATTAGTCCTTAGCCCCCTATCCATGTTTAACTTGAACGTTCATTCAAGTTAAACCGGTGGTTCGCCGCCCGCTCACAACAGGAGGCTTGCCTTTGCTGAGTCCGTTTTTTACAGCCACGTTTCCTCCCCTCGAGGTGCACCTTTCATGAGTGCACCGTCCATCCCCGCAAGCGGCCTGGTCCGCATGAACCCGCCAGTGTTTTACTTCGCGGCGACCTTCATTCTGTTGTTCGCCGTTGTGGTCATGGCGATACCCGAGCAGGCCGGTGCCTGGCTGTTGCAAGCGCAGAACTGGGCGGCCAATACGGTCGGCTGGTACTACATGCTCGCGATGACGCTGTATCTGGTCTTCGTGGTGGTCACCGCCTTGTCCGGCTACGGCAAGATCAAGCTCGGTGCCGACCACGACGAGCCCGAATTCAGTTATCTGTCCTGGGCCGGCATGCTGTTCGCCGCCGGGATCAGCATCACGCTGTTTTTCTTTTGCGTGTCCGAACCGCTGACGCACTTGGCACAACCGCCGCAAGGCGAGGCCGGCACGGCGGATGCGGCGCGTCAGGCAATGCAGATTCTGTTTCTGCACTGGGGTCTGCACGGTTGGGGCGTGTTCGCCTTCGTCGGCATGGCGCTGGCCTATTTCGCCTACCGACATAACCTGCCGCTGGCCCTGCGTTCGGCGCTGTACCCACTGATTGGCAAGCGCATCAACGGCCCGATCGGCTACGCGGTGGACGGCTTCGGCATCATCGCCACGGTGTTCGGTCTGGGCGCCGACATGGGCTTTGGTGTGTTGCACCTCAACTCGGGCCTGGACTATCTGTTCGGCATTGCCCACACCCAGTGGATTCAGGTCGGCCTGATCACGCTGATGATGGGCGCGGCGATCATCGTCGCGGTATCCGGCGTCGATAAAGGCGTGCGAGTGATGTCCGACATCAACATGCTGCTGGCCTGTGCGCTGCTGCTGTTCGTGTTGTTCGCCGGCCCCACCCAACACTTGCTCAATACACTGATCCAGAACGTCGGCGACTACCTCGGCGCCTTGCCGATGAAGAGTTTCGACCTTTACGCCTACGACAAACCCAGTGACTGGCTGGGCGGCTGGACGGTGTTTTACTGGGCCTGGTGGATTGCATGGGCACCGTTCGTGGGCCTGTTCATCGCACGGATTTCCCGTGGCCGGACCATCCGCGAATTCGTCTTCGGCGTGCTGCTGATCCCGCTTGGTTTCACCTTGGCGTGGATGTCGATCTTCGGCAACAGCGCCATCGATCAAGTCCTCAACCACGGCATGAGCGCGCTCGGCATGTCGGCCATCGAAAACCCGTCGATGACCCTGTACCTGCTGCTGGAAACCTACCCGTGGAGCAAAACCGTGATTGCAGTCACGGTGTTCATCAGCTTCGTATTCTTCGTGACCTCCGCCGACTCCGGCACTGTAGTTTTGTCGACATTGTCGGCCAAGGGCGGTAACCCGGATGAAGACGGGCCGAAATGGCTGCGAGTGTTCTGGGGCGCGATGACGGCGCTGGTGACCAGTGCGCTGCTGTTCTCCGGCAGCATCGATGCGTTGAAGTCAGCGGTGGTGCTGACTTCGTTGCCGTTCTCGATGATTTTGCTGCTGATGATGTGGGGGCTGCACAAGGCGTTTTACCTGGAATCGCAGAAGCAGATCGCGCAACTGCATTCGCTCGCGCCGGTGTCTGGATCGCGGCGCGGCGGTTGGCGTCAGCGTTTGAGTCAGGCGGTGCATTTCCCGTCTCGGGATGAGGTCTATCGCTTCCTCGATACCACGGTGCGCCCGGCGATTGAGGAAGTGACGGCAGTGTTTGTCGAGAAGGGTTTGCACGTGGTCACGCAGCCCGATCCGGCCAATGACAACGTTAGCCTGAAAATCGGCCACGGCGAGCTGCATCCGTTCGTCTATCAGGTGCAAATGCGCGGTTATTTCACACCGTCCTTCGCCCGTGGCGGCATGGGTTCCAAGCAACTCAACAACCGCCGTTACCACCGCGCCGAAGTGCATTTGAGCGAGGGCAGTCAGGATTATGATCTGGTGGGCTACACCAAGGAGCAGGTCATCAACGACATCCTTGACCAGTACGAACGGCACATGCAGTTTTTGCATTTGGTGCGCTGATCGAGAACCGCGTCTTTCTAGGTATCGGTACTCAACACCATGAACAGCACCAGCGCCGCCACCGGGACACCGAACACGGCGCTGCCCACCACCAGTTCCGTGCTCAACGGCTGGCCGGCGTTGACCATGCCGACCGCGCCGTTGATCAAGGTCAATGCCAGCCACAGCACAACAAAGCTGTAGGCCAGGATTTGGCGGGGGAAACCGATTTTCTCGCCGATGAACAGCATCAGCGCCAGCAAGACCAGGCCGAAGAAGATGATGATGGTGGTGTGCATGGTGCGTTCCTCGCCTTCAGATTTGTGGTGCCTTTGAGGCCGTTTTCGCGGGCAAGCCTCGCTCCTACAAATTCAGTGTCGATCACAGAATCATGTCCGACACAAAACCCGTAGGAGCGAGGCTGTTGTGGCTCAATGTTTTTGGACCATGATGTAGGAGTGTCGATCTAAGGAAGCATCATGGGATATCGGGTTGTTAACGCCGAGGAAAAAGCGGAAGCCATTCGCTTGGTTG
>NZ_JAKLSP010000051.1:0-22292 GCF_022014505.1 Pseudomonas sp. PGPR40
GGCTAACACTTCCCCTTGCCGGGTGTGTAGAGGACTTCCACCTCCAAGTCATCCAACTCATCACCATAATGAGCTGAACAGCGCCAGTCACGGCGCTACGCGCCATGCCTGGCGCACCATAAAAAAAAGCCCCTCTTCCGAGGGGCTCTTTGTGAAGCGCTATCCGCAAACCAGCATCAAGTCATCTGAATAATGGTCTGCATGATGGTGCTCTGGGTGGAGATGGTCTTGGCGTTCGCCTGGTAGTTGCTCTGCGCCTTGATCAGCTCGACCAATTCATTGGTCAGGTTGACGTTGGACTCTTCCAGGGAATTGGACACGACCGAACCCAGAGTGCCGGTCGTCGGCGCATCGACACCCGCCACGCCTGAGGAGAAGGTTTCTTTCCAGCGTGTGCCGCCAATTGGCTGCAAGCCTTGTTCGTTGGCGAAGCTGGCCACTGCAACCTGGCCGATGGCCTTGGTTTGCTGGTTGCTGAAGTTGGCGGTCATGACGCCGCTGGCGTCGATGGTCAGGCTGGAGATCTGGCCGGTGGCGTAGCCATCCTGGTACTGGGCGGTACGAGCGGTTGGCGAGTTATAAGATGTGGTCAGCGCCATGTTGAAGGCGATACCGCTTGCTGCGGCATCGGAACCGTTCGGCCCCCATACAACTGGAGTAGCAGTCGAGTCGGTGATAACGCCGGGTATCCAACCGGTCATGGTCAAGGTGTTGCCAGTCTGGGTCCAACCGGCACCCGCCGTCAGGGTGTCAATGCTACCGTCGGAGTTGAAGACAATATCTGCCTCGATAGGCGTCGGGGTGGTGTCAGCCGGGTCGCTCGGCGTCCGACCATCCATGTAGGTATAAATCTTCCATTCGTTTACGTCAGTCTTGACGTAATACTGATCCATGGTGTGTTCATTACCCTGGGTGTCATAGACCTTGGTGGAAATGGTCTTGTTGTAGCTGTTGGTATCGGTCGGGCTGAACGTCGTCACGGTCGGCAAATCTTCAGCCGAGTTCAGGTTCATCGTCTGATCAACCTTGGTGGTCGCGTTCGGCTTGAGAGCCGACGTATCGATCTTCAAGTCAGTCAACACACCGTTGATGATCTTGCCGTTGGCATCGACGCCGTAACCCTGCAAACGGTTGCCGTTGTTATCGACCACATAATTTTCGGCATCGGTCTTGAACGCACCGGCACGGGTGTAGCTCAGGGAACCGTTGTCGCTGAGGATGAAGAAACCGCTGCCCTGGATGCCCATGTCGAGCACGTTGCCGGTGTTGTTTACGTCGCCCTGGCTGAACTGCTGGGAAACGTTGGCCAGGCGCACGCCGTTGCCGATGGTCTTGCTGCCTGTACCCAGGCGAGTGGCCGAGTACACGTCTTCGAATTCCGCGCGGGACGATTTGAAACCGGTGGTCGCGACGTTGGCGATGTTGTTGCCGGTCACGTCCAGTTGTTTATTGGCTGCATAGAGACCGCTAAGGCCGATATTGAAAGACATATTCCACTCCTTTGTGCCGGGTTAGTCGGCTCTATATACCAATGGTTTGCACTTTGGACAGGGCAACGCTGCCCATGCCTGCCAGGTTCAACATCAACTCACCGCCGGTCTGGCTGATGGTCACGCTGTTGACCGTTGCCGGCAGGTAAGTAATCAGTGAGGTGTTCGTGCTGTCGATGGTGGCCGTCGCGCCGAAGGTG
Source organism: Pseudomonas sp. PGPR40 (assembly GCF_022014505.1). Taxonomy (NCBI): domain Bacteria; kingdom Pseudomonadati; phylum Pseudomonadota; class Gammaproteobacteria; order Pseudomonadales; family Pseudomonadaceae; genus Pseudomonas; species Pseudomonas sp. PGPR40. The sequence continues at coordinate 1,691 of NZ_JAKLSP010000051.1, forward strand.
TAAGTACCCGCCGGTGCCACCGCGCCCGCATCGTCCTTGCCGTCCCAGATGAAACTGGCGTTGCCGGCGCTTTGACTGCCCAGCTCGAGCGTACGGATGGTCTTGCCTTCCGAGTTGCTGATCTTGACGGTGGCGGCGGAAACCGAGGCTGGCACGACGACCGTACCGTTAAGGCTCTTGGAAGTGTCGACCACGGCTTTGTCGGTCTGCGCGATGACCGAACGGCCCACCAGCGAAGAAGCCTGCAAGGCTTGCGACGAGTTGTAGCTGCTGGCAAGGCCGGTGACCGTGTCGTTCAGCGTGGTGATGCCTTCCAGGCTACTGAACTGCGCCAGCTGTGCCACGAACTCGCTGTTGTCCTGAGGATCGAGCGGGTTCTGGTTTTTCAGCTGAGTCACCAGCAGTTGCAGGAATGCGTCCTTGCCCAATTCCTGGCCGCCGCTAGCGGCCGAGGTCAGGCTGCCGGTGGTCGTAGAGGTCGTGGTCGTGACCGAAGAGTTGGCCAGAACATCGCTGATAACGCTCATATGAATCGCCCCCTATCACTGACCGAGGGTCAGGACCTTCTGCATCATGGTTTTGGCGGTGTTCATCATTTCGGCGTTGGTCTGGAACGAACGGCTCGCGGAAATCATGTCGGCCATTTCTTCGACGACGTTGACGTTCGGGTAGTAGACGTAGCCCTTGGCATCGGCGGCCGGATGGTTCGGCTCGTAGCGCGCATCAAGGTTGCTCTGGTCCTCGACCACGCCCAGCACTTGCACGCCTTGACCGGCTGCGTCCTGATTCTGGAACAGCGAATCGCTGCCGCCGCTCTGGCCGCCCTGGAACATGGTGGCGAACACCGGGTGGCGGGCACGGTAGGTCTGGTCGATGCTCGACGAAACGGTCTCGGCGTTGGCGATGTTCGAGGCCACGGTGTTCAAGCGAGTGGTCTGAGCGCTCATGCCGCTACCGGCAATGTTGAAAACACTGGATAGAGACATGGGTTACTCTCCGCGCAGGGCTGACACCAGCCCTTTGAATTTACTGTTGAGCAGGGTGAAGCTGGCCTGGAAGTTGACCGCGTTTTCCGCGTAATTCGACTGTTCAAGCTGGGCGTCCACGGTGTTCTGGTCGATCGACGGTTGCATCGGCGTGCGATACATCAGCGACTCGCCGCCATTGCCCAGGCCTTCAGCTTCGATGTGACGGCTGTTGGTCATGTTCAAGGCGAACTTGCCGTTTTGGGTTTTCTCGTTCTGCTCGGCGAGCACTTTCGAGAAATCCAGATCCCGAGCCTTGTAGTTCGGGGTATCGGCGTTGGTGATGTTGTTGGCCAGGACTTCGGCACGCTGAGCGCGGAAGCCCAAGGCTTGTTCGTGGATACCGAGCGCTTTATCGAAGCTGATGCTCATGTCGGGAAACCTTCGGGTGACCTGATTTTCGTAACTGAGACATAGCAAGCTGCGTGCCAAATCAAAAAAGCCCGAAAACCGGGGCTTTGCGGGCAGGGACAAGGCGGCAATGCCAGAAAAGCGGCAACCGATTTCCGCCGCCTGCCGCTTTTCTGCCGCTTCTGGAGGTAAACACCTATCCCCTTTGTAGGAGCTGCCGCAGGCTGCGATCTTTTTGATCTTGATCTTAAAAAGCAAAATCAAAGATGGCATTGATAGGGCGAGCGGCATACTTCTGTTGAACGTGATGATGTGATGCCCCTTCAACAAATCAACATGAACCGCCTTCTATCTCTCTACCAGAGGCAGACCGGGTGTGCATATTGCTGCCGAGTCAAATTTGGGTAACAGATCATCAGTCTCTTCAGAATGCACCAAAAATTCCTGTCTGAAGTCGGATTTTTTAATGTAAGAAATTTCACTATGGATAGTAATTGGCATTGAATTTACCAATCTTTAATCATGGCACATGCAGTAACGTTGTTTTCAATAGTCCTTATGAAGGGGCTACTACGAGAGGAAAGTACAGCGGTCGATTTTTCAATCCTGCCAGAGCTGGAGGCCCAATCCTGGATCTGGATTGGACCAATGCTACCGTGACTCAAGCGGGTATTGACCTTGTCAAATTGCATACGAGCCGCTTCGACCCTTCGGATGCCAATGCCACCATGGTTGACCGATTGGAAAAAATCTTCCAAGGTAAATTAATAGTCACGGCTATCGACAAACGATTTTATACTCATGAGCTCAGAGAGCTTGAACGTTTCAGAGCATTGGGTGTAGCAGACGGCGTAAAGCCAAATGATGACGGTGTCATTTGGAACAATACTCATGCCGCGACACTGGAAGACTACAAACTAAAAGATAATTCCGAGTTGCTCTACACGCCTGAAGCTTTAGAGGCAGATAGGAAGCAAGCGGATAGAGAGTACGAACAACTGGGAGGAATGTAATAATGAGCGTCATAGAAAAAGCTGTTCTTAACGAGAGCCCTGAGGAGGTAATCCTATTTCTTACCAAGAATGAATTAGGCATCTCTTTTCCTCGGCTCGATGGTCTTTATAACCGGGCTAATTGGGTGCACGTGGGGGATAATATGGGGCTATTGAAAATCGTCAGAAAAATGTGTGACGCGGGCTTTATAAAATCTAATGGTACCGGAATTGTCAGGGGTATCAACTGGAGAGAGCCGGCGTTCATGTTAGAGGGGAAATATACTTTTGATTGATATTGCTAAGCGCATATCACCTTCGGGGTGCGATAAGCAATATCTATTGTTCCGAGGACGTCCGAATCCCTGATGCTGGTGATTGGATTCTGTCTAGTCTAGAGGTAGGTTTACGATTGCTTCAGGGTTAGACAATTAACTCTGACGGGCTTGAATTACAGCGCTGGGCGCGACCAGAGGGCGTTGCCCCGAGTTTGGAGTGGGAGCAAAGTTGTGGGTCAGTTCCAGGGCCCGAGCGAGACGCATAAAAAAATCCGATGCCAGTGCAGGCATCGGATTTTTATTTCTTGCGGCCAAAGGTCAAGCGAAAGGGCTTAACTGATCGGCATTAGCCCCAGAGGGCTCCCGTTTTTATGCCGGTCGCCTTTGCATCATTTCGCCTTGTAAATAATCCCCGGGCTGCACTGGACCATCTGGTAATGATCCGGCAAACCGTTCAGCGCTTCGGACGCGCCAAGGAACAGATAGCCGCCAGGCTTCAGCGTGCTGTGAATGCGCAACAGGATGTCTTTCTTCACCTCGGCGGAGAAATAGATCAGCACGTTGCGGCAGAACACGATGTCGAACTTGCCCAGGCTCGCGTAGCTGTCCAGCAGGTTGAACGAGCGAAATTCCACCCGACTCTTGATCGGTGCCTTGATGGCCCAGCGTCCCGGCCCTTTCGGGTCGAAGTAGCGCTGAAGACGCTCGGGCGACAGACCGCGGCCGATGGCCAGGCTGTCGTACTCGCCGGTCTTGCAGTTGGTCAGCATGGTACCGGACAGATCCGTGGCAACGATCTGCACGCCCATCTTCAACTGACCCAGGTTGACCCGCTCGAACTCATCGATGGACATCGACAGCGAATACGGCTCCTGGCCCGACGAACACGCTGCCGACCAGATCCGCAGGCGCTGGCCGGGGCTGGCCTTGATCGCTTCAGGTAATACCTTGTTCTTCAAAACCTCAAACGGATAGGTGTCACGAAACCACAGGGTTTCGTTGGTGGTCATGGCATCCACCACCATCTCGCGCAAACCGCTGCGCGGCTGGGTCTGAATGCGCTGGACCAGCTCACCCAGCGATTTGATGCCCTGCTGTTCCATCAGTTTGTTGAGACGGCTCGAGACCAGGTATTGCTTGTTTTCACCGAGCAAAATGCCACAGGCTTTTTCCAGGAAGACCCGGAACTGTTCGAAATCCAAATTACCCGTAGACAATGATGCAGCCTCTTAAATCGTGTTAACCGCCATGGGCAAAGCGCCCTGGCTGATATCTGCTGCTTTGATCCGGTCGACTACCCGGGATGCCAGGTCATCAGGACGGAACTTGGCCAGGAAGTCATCGGCACCGACTTTCTTGACCATCGCCTGATTGAACACGCCCGACAACGAAGTGTGCAGGATGATATGAAGCTTTTGCATGCGCGGGTCGGCGCGGATCTCGGCTGTCAGGGTGTACCCGTCCATCTCCGGCATCTCGATGTCGGAGATCATCATCAGGAACTCGTCTTCGGGCTTCTTGCCCTCATCGACCAGCCTGCGCAGGTAATCCAGCGCTTGCCGGCCGTCGTTCAACGCCACCACTTCGACGCCGATCGTTTGCAAGCAACGGGTCACCTGCTTGCGCGCTACCGATGAGTCATCGACCGTCAGCACGCGCAAGGACAACGCCTTGTGCTGAGTCTCGACATCCACCACGCCCACCGAAATGGCTTCCGGTGTCGGCGCCACTTCCGCCAGCACCTTCTCGACGTCGATGATTTCGACCAACTGATTGTCGACCCGAGTCACCGCCGTCAGGTAGTGATCGCGCCCCGTGCCCTTGGGTGGCGGATGAATCTCCTCCCAGTTCATGTTGACGATGCGCTCCACCGACCGAACCAGGAAACCCTGGGTCTTGGTGTTGTACTCCGTGATGATCACGAAGGGATTGCTCTGATCTTTCAACGCACCGGAACCGGTCGCCATCGCCAGATCCAGAATCGGAATGGTCGCCCCCCGAATATTCGCCACACCGCACACGACAGGACTGGACTTGGGCATCAGGGTCAGCTTGGGGCATTGCAGCACCTCGCGAACCTTGAACACGTTGATCCCATACAGCTGCTGGCCGTCGAGACGGAACAACAACAGCTCAAGGCGATTCTGCCCTACCAGTTGCGTGCGCTGGTTCACCGAATCCATTACACCAGCCATGCCCAGACTCCTACTACCAACGCTAAGTGTGTTGCGACGCACATTCATCACTAAACGGCACGGCGCTTGCTTTTTAACTCTTATGAACACAGAACCGACATTTTTCCGACGCCTTGCATCAACCTCCCGCAGATTGCTCTGTGCGATGTCGGCCGTTTGCCTGTTCAACGCTGGCAGCCCTGCCCTGGCTGACGCGCTTACCTTGCCTGACATGCTTATCGGCGTCACTCAGGGCTTTCTTGAATTCACCGTAGAAGACTATTTGGCCACGAGCCAAATCCAAGGACGCTACGAGATCGAGGTCAATCAGCTTGATCCGCGCCTGCGCATGCCTATGTGCGACAAGGAGTTGACAGCCACCCTCGAGAGCCCGGCGAGGCCTCTGGGCCGGGTCACGGTCAAGGTTCGCTGCGACAGCGCCTCCCCCTGGACAGTCTTCGTACCCGCTCAAGTACGGCTGTTTCGCGACATCGTGACCACCACCCGCCCCCTCAAACGCACCGGGATAATCGAGCCTCAGGACGTGACCCTGCGCGAGCGCGATATCAGTCTGATAAATCAGGGTTTTCTGACCTCCGTTGAGCAGGCGATCGGACAAAAACTTACCCGACCAATGGTCGCTGATCAGATCATTACCCTGGTGCACCTCGAACAGGCGGAAGTGATTCGCAAGGGCGATCAGGTGGTGATTACCGCCCGCAGTGGCACGCTCAGCGTGCGCATGCCGGGTGAAGCGCTGTCCAACGGCGGCATGAGCGAACAGATTCGTGTGAAAAACCTTAACTCCCAGCGGGTCATCAAGGCGCAAGTCACCGCGCCCGGCCAGGTGGAAGTTTCTATGTGAGCGGCCATGCAGGGCACTTGGCCCCCGAAGAGATGGCGCGCCACTCGGCTGTTGCCTAAACTGTGCCGCATGCAGGACGCGCGCTGGCGCATGCACGCTCATTGATAAATGGGCCTAAAGTTTTCCGGCAGAGAGCCGAAAACATGGCAAGCGTCCAAATACCCAGAGGTTTTTTGTCATGGTCATCGATTTCAGTCGTTTAAACAGCTCCTCGTCACTTACGGGCAGTACACGTACCAGCGCCGCGAAGGAAACCGCCGAAACCGGCCAATCCGCGCCGCTGAATACCCCGGCCGAACAGGCCGGTACCACCAAAAGCGGGGAATCGGTACACCTCAGCGATGAGGCTCAACAGTTGCAGAAGGTCACTGACAAGCTGCGCGATCAGCCTGCCGTCGACAACGCCCGCGTGGCCGAGTTGAAAGCAGCGATTGCCGATGGCAGCTATAAAGTCGACAGCAACCGTGTAGCCAGCAAACTGCTCAACTTCGAAGCCCAGCGCTAGGCCACCCGCCCGCGCCAGGCTTTTGGACGCTTAAAACCCAAGGCCAGCCATGCACGACACTCATTTACTGCAACTGATCATCGACGACTTTGCCCCGGCGCAACACCTGCTGGAGCTGCTGCAAACCGAGTCCCTCGCGCTGCACGGTCGCGACATGCCACTGCTCGAAGACATTCTGGCGCAGAAACAGGCATTGATCATTTTGCTCGAACAGCATGGCCGCAAGCGCAGTGAAGTCCTCGCCAGCCTCAGCCTGCCGACCAATCGCCAGGGCCTGGAGCAACTTGCCAGCCATTCGAGCATTGGCGATCAGTTGCTGGCACAGAGCGACGTACTGACCGACCTCCTGGCCCGATGCCAGACCACCAATGCCAACAATGGCCAGTCGATTCTGGTGCAGCAGGCCGCCACGGCCAACCAGCTGAAAATCCTCACCGGCGGCGAGCCGCCAGCGCTCTACGATGCCCGCGGTTCAACCTCCAGGCTCGCAAAACCACGCCCGCTCAGCCAGGCTTGAGCCTTTCAATGAGCGCGCTCTATCAAGACGCGAAACATGCTGGCAGAATGCTGGCAAGTAGTCATATTTGTCTGGAGATTGATACCCCGTGTTCAATGCCTTAAGCGCGGAAGATGCTCCGCAGCCACCCAAGGTGCTCACCACGCCCCTGGAAATCTCCAGCAATCTGCGTCAGCTGCAAGACAGCCATGACCCGCTGATCATCACGTTCCATGAGCGCAGCCAGCGCTTCCAGAGTTATCTGGTGGACGTCGACCGTGACAGCAACATGATTTCCCTGGATGAAATGATCCCGCGCGATGGCGAACGCTTTCTGCTGGCCGGCGAACCGTTCAAGGTCGAAGGCTTCCACGAAGGCGTACGCATTGCCTGGGAAAGCAATGGCCCGCTGACCATCGACGAATCCGGCGATGGCCGCTGCTACCGCGGCGCTTTGCCCGATGAAGTGGTTTATCACCAGCGCCGCAATGCTTTCCGCGCCGCGTTAAAGCTGGCGCAACTGGTGAATGTCGAACTGGGCGGTGACAAACTCAAGTCGCCCATCAACGGCAAACTGCTGGACATCTCCGCCACCGGCTGCAAGTTACGCTTCGAAGGTGACATTACCGCCAGCCTGCAACTGGGCCAGGTCTACGACCGCTTCGTCGCCGCCCTGCCCTTCGGCAGCATGACGGCACCGGTCGAATTGCGTTACCTGCACTTCGAAGAGAAGATCAACACCACCTTCGCCGGCGTGCGTTTTCACAACATGAGCGGCTTGGTGCAACGACAGGTCGAGCGGTTCGTCTATCAGCTTCAGCGCGAAGCGCGGCGCTTCGATAAAGACGACTTCTGATACGCCACTCTCATAAAAAACGGGCAGTCCCTTGCGGTGACTGCCCGTTTTTTTATGCCTTGATCAAGGCCTCGCTTCGGTAAAGCTTTGTTCGCGAGCCGTGTCAGGGTCTTCTGGTTCCGAATCTGTTTCAGGCGCTGATTCGCGCTCGGCATCCGGATTGAAATCAGCCTCCGGGTTGATCGGGTTCTGCATCTGCTCCTGCACCACCTGCTCATCGACACGCGGGTCAAGGCAAACCACCAGCGGCGAACTCGACATGCTGTCCGGCATGGCCACGTGATGCAGCGGAGCATCGTCCACCTGATGCAGGTTGGTAACGGCTTTCGGGCGGATTCGCCACACCAGCACCAAGGCGAAGAAACTGAAGAAGGCATAAAGCATCTGACTGCCGAACAATTTCATCAGTACCCCGGCTACCAGCGGCCCGATACTCGCGCCGACACCGTAAGTCACCAGCAGCATCGCCGTCAGCGAAACCCGACGCTCGCCCTCGACATGGTCGTTGGAGAACGCCACCGCCAACGGATACAGGCAGAACTGCACCAACGAGCAGAGGAACCCGGCGATGAACAGCACCTCCAGTTGCACCTGCGGCATGATCGCCAGCGGCAACGCAGCCAGCGCCAGGCTAAACGCGAAACAGCGGATCAACAGCGCCCGATCATAGCGATCCGACAGCCAACCCAACGGCCATTGCACCAACAGGCCGGCAAAAATGCAGCTCCCCATGAACAAGCCGACCTGTTCGGTGGACAATCCTTGCTGCGAGGCATACAGCGGCGCCAGACCGTAGAACGAACCGACGATCAATCCCGACCCCAACACCGTACTCAGTGACTGCGGCACGCGCTTGATGAAGAACCGTGGTTCCATCGGCGCCGGGTGCAGAGGCGCCGGGTGAATCCGCCGTGTCAGGGCCACTGGCACCAGGCACAGGGCGAAACACAGTGCGACCAGCATCAGCAGTTCCAGACCCAGGCCGGGGTGCATGACCAGAATCAGCTGACCCAACACCAACCCCAGGTACGAGGCGATCATGTAGCCGCTGAACACCACCCCACGTTTATTGGCTTCTGCCTGCTCATTGAGCCAGCTTTCGATCACCATGTACTGACACATCATGCCCAGACCGACAATGACCCGCAGGAACAGCCACGCGGGCAACCAGTCCACCAGGCCATGGCCCAGCACCGCCGCGCCGACGATCCCGGCGCAGGCCGAGTAAGCGCGGATATGCCCGACCCGGGCAATCAGCCGATGGCCGATCTTGCCGCCCAGCACCAGGCCGAAATAGTTGGCTGCCATCAATGCACCGACCCACAGGCTGTCGACGTTATCAGCCGCCAGGCGCAGGGCCAGGTAAGTGCTCAACAGGCCGGAGCCGATCAACATCATCAGCGAGGCGAAATAAAGCCCTCGAAAGGATTTCAGGATTTGGCGCATCGGCGTTCCGAGCGGCTCCTTGCAATGAGTATCGGGCTATCGACAAACGATAGCCCGATAGCGACGGGGTCGTCAGGCCTGGGCTGCTAGAACACGCCGTTCCCAGGGAGTAATTTCATCAAAGAAGCTGGTCAACTCCATGGTCTTCGAAGCGATGTAGCCTTCGATGAACTCCTTGCCGAACAGTTCCTTCGCCAATTGGCTACGTTTCAGACGTTCAAGAGCGGCATGCAAGGTACACGGCAACGAAAGATTATCCGGCACAACGAACTCGCCCTGGATCGGCGCGCTCGGCTCCAGTTTGTTTTCGATGCCATACAGCCCCGCGGCCAGGCTCGCGGCGATCGCCAGATACGGATTGGCATCGGCCCCCGGCAAGCGATTCTCGACCCGACGAGCGACCGGTGAACTGGCCGGAATGCGCAAGCCGGCAGCGCGATTGTCGTGGGACCAGCAGGCATTGTTCGGCGATGCGAAAGGATGGCACAGGCGCTGATAGGAGTTGACGTTGGGCGCAAACAGCGCGGTGAGATCAGCCATACCGGCCTGCTGACCACCGATGAAATGACGGAAGGTCGCGGTCGGCTCGCCGGCCTTGTCGCTGAACACGTTACGCCCGGTGCCGATCTCGACGATGCTCTGGTGAATATGCATCGAACTGCCCGGCGTGTGAGCCAATGGCTTGGCCATGCAGACCACGGTCAGGCCATGTTTGAGCGCCACTTCTTTGAGCAGATGCTTGAACAACAAAGTCTGGTCGGCCAGCAGCAACGGATCGCCATGCAGCAGGTTGATCTCGAACTGGCTGACGCCCATCTCGTGCATGAAGGTATCGCGCGGCAAGCCCAGCGCCGCCATGCATTCGTAGACTTCATTGAAGAACGGCCGCAAGCCGTTATTGGAGCTGACGCTGAACGCCGAATGACCGTCCTCACGACGACCGTCCAGGCCCAGTGGTGGCTGGAAGGGTTGCGTCGGGTCAGGGTTGGGCGCGAAGACGAAGAACTCCAGCTCGGTCGCCACCACCGGCGCCAGACCGAGAGCGGCGTATCGAGCAATCACAGCCTTGAGTTGGCCGCGAGTCGACAATGGCGAGCTCTCGCCCGTCAACTCGTCCGCATCACAAATGGCCAGCGCCCGAGGCTGCGAGCTCCAGGGCAAGCGGTGGATCTGCGCGGGATCAGGCACCAACGCCAGGTCGCCATCATCGCTGCCATAAAAGCGCGCCGGCGGATAACCGCCCATGATGCATTGCAGCAGCACCCCCCGCGCCATCTGCAAACGCCGCCCCTCAAGAAATCCCTCGGCGGTCATCACCTTGCCGCGTGGTACGCCGTTCAGGTCCGGCGTGACACATTCAATCTCATCAATGCCCGTCAATCGCTGCGCGAGTGAACGATGGCCATCGGTTGTCATGACGCAATCCTTGTTGTTGTACGAGCCGCGAACGGCGACTCGTACAAAATAGGCTCCGGCTGTTCGGAATATCAAGCAGCGTCAAACAAAAAGGTATTCAGGGAAGGTAAAGGCTGAACACACCGCCGCCCAATGGGCCGCCGTTGCTGATTTCGGTGCGTCCGCCTACGCCATTGCGCTGATGCAATGCGGCAATCCGCCCGGCAAAGTACAGGCCCAGGCCAGTACTGCCACTGCTGTGGTTGATGCCCTGCACATAATCGGCCTGACGCTCGATCATCTCGGCTGGAAAACCCTCGCCATCATCATTGATGGTCAGCACCAGTTGCCCGGCCTCATCGCTGACGCTGATCAACAAGGCATGACGGGCGTAACGAATCGCGTTGTTGATGCTGTTGGCGAGCACCGAGGCAATCAGCTCACGGTCGAAGAAACCCAGCGGGCTCAACGGGTCCACTTCGTACGTCGCGATGATGCCGCGGCTGGCGAACACTTCTTGGTGAGCCGCCAGTTGCGCCTCAATGAAGTCATCCAGCTCATGATAGGCCGGCTGCAACGGCATCTGGTTGACGCCGAGCTTATACAGCCCCAGCAACTGCACCAGCATGCCATTGAGATGAGCGAACTCGAAGTCGATCACGCCCTGCTCCGGGGTGTGCCGCTCGGGATCTGGCAAGCGCGCCAGCCATTGACTATGAGCCTGCATCAGCATGGCCAGAGAGTTCTTCATGTCATGCACGGTGGAGGCAATCACCGTGGAGAAGTCGAGTGACGGTTCGCTGTCGATCATTCGCCGAACGCCTTGATTTTCAGTTTCTGGTAGCGCGGATAACGCGCGTCGGTATCGGGCATCAGGCCGACGGTTTTCAGGCAGCTGCGACATTCCTCCAGTTCGGCCGACGGCACGTTGGTATCGGTGCCATGCAGCAACGACTGCGCCATGTTCAGGGCGATACTGATGTTTTTCGGTTGCAGCGCCAGGGCTTTGCGGAACACATCCCGGGCTTCCACCAGGTTGCCGGTCTTGTACACCCGCACGCCTTGCCGGTTGAGGTCGGCGGCCGCGTTGCCGGAGTTGAGGATGGTCGGGTCGTCGGTCAGCTTGGCGATACCTTTCATCACGGTCGGATCGTCGCCGTAGATTTCCGCACAGTTCTTCAGCATCGACGCGCCGGCATTCGCCTGTCCGAGCATTTGCAGCTGTTTGGCCACCAGCAGCGCCGCTTCGGCGCTCATGAACTGCTCCATGCCATCGAGGCGCATCATCGCCTGCTCGGTGAGTTTCTCGGCGGTTTCGGCATCGTTGAGCAGCAGGCTGGTGGCTTTCATCAGGCGCGCACGAATCTGCAAGCCAGGATCGGAAGGGTTCTCCTTCGCCACCGCACTCAGTGTGGTGTTGATTTCAAGGCGGGTCCGGGTGTCCAGCCCCTTCTCGCTGCCTTTGCTGATCAAGGCATGGGCCAGGCCGAGGTTGCTTTCCGCATCCTTGAAACGTGACTGCGCCCCTTGGGCCACGGCCTGGCGATAGGCTTTGGAGGCCGTATCGAAATCCTCGTTGGTCATCGCCAGCTTGCCCAGCAACGCTTGCCGGCGCACCGCCAGCGGCGACAGGCGAATAGCCTCTTCCAAGACCCTCTGCGCGCCCTTGGTATCCCCTTCGGCGACCAGCACATCGGCCATGCCGTCGTAGAGGGCCGGCATCATCGGGAAGACTTTCAGGGCCTTTTCGTAAACGCCCTTGGCCTGGCTGACCTGGCCGCGTTTGAACAGCAACTGGCCCAACCCGGCAAACGCCCATGGCAAAGGTCGATCAGCAATGATGCTGTCGTACAGACGCTCCAGCGCTTCGTTCTGGTTCAAGTCGCGCAATGCATCGGCGCGGTAACGCAAGCACAGCGGCGAATAACGAATGTCTTGTTTACACAGGGCGATGCAGGCATTGAGCACTTCAACCGGTTTGCCCCGGTCAAGCGCTTGCAGGATCGGTTTGAGCAAGGTCTTGCGCTGTTCCAGTCGCTCCAGGCGCTGAGCCAGGCCGGAACGGTTGAACGGCTTGGTCAGGTAAGCATCAGGCTCGTGCTCCAATGCGCTGAGCACCATGGCCTGGCTGGTTTCGGCGGTGACCATGACAAACACACTTTCATGGCTGATCAGCTTCTCGATCATCAGGTCTTCGAGCACCTGCTGACCGTTCTTCTTGCCATCGCCCAGGTGAAAGTCCTGCAGGATGAAGTCGTAGGACTTCTGCGAGCACATGCGCAGTGCCTGTTCACCGGTATCGGCGGTGTCGACGTCCTTGACGCCCAGCTCCCGCAGCATGGACCTGACGGAACTGCGGAAATCCGAGAAATCATCGACGATCAGAAAGCTTTTTTGGTGATACGACAGCATCGAAGATTTCCAGGCAATTTAAGAAGAACAACCCAAAGGCAACCACACGGGCGCGCTCAGCTTCGCGGCCCTTTTTGGCGCGCAGATGATAGCGAGAGGCCATAGGCTATCAAGCAATTTCGCAAAAGCCCGTGATGACCATTGCCGGCCGCCAGACGTAAAAATGACAGCGACCGTTGAGGTTATCGGCCAGTAGTCGCGTTCCCTTGAAGCGGCGGGAGTGCATTTACGCATTTGCTTGTCAAAAACGTATATAGGCCCATAAATGCGCGCTAAATAATTGAACGCGTTATTGAAAAACGGGATTATCCTGTTTTTATGACCCGCGCTTTATACCCGTTTGCATTCAATGCGTTTTACATCGCCAGCAAAGGCAGAAAGAAATGACCACCACCCCCAAACACTCGGCCACGGCACCCGAGCGACAGGCCTTGAGTCCCAGCACCCTGGACTTTCCGGTGGTAGGTATCGGCGCGTCGGCGGGTGGGCTCCAGGCCATTAAATTGTTCTTCGAAAACATGCCTCACGACAACGGCATGGCGTTCGTGATCATTCTTCATCTATCGCCCGACCACCAAAGCATCGCTGACCAGATCATCCAGGAATCGACCCGGATGCCGGTCCTGCAGGTCACTGAAACCGTGCCGATCGAGAAAAACCGGGTGTACGTCATCTCACCGGCGCAGCGGCTGACGATGAATGAGAACAACCTTGAAGTCGGTGAAAACGATCCACAGCTGGGACGCCACGCCTCGATCGATCTGTTCTTCCGCGATCTGGCACAAGTGCACCGCGAACGAGCCTTCTGCCTGGTGCTCTCGGGCAGCGGTTCCGACGGTGCGGTCGGCCTGTCGCGCATCAAGGAACAGGGCGGTATTACCTTGGCCCAGGTGCCGGAAGACGCCGAATTCGACGGTATGCCACGAGCGGCCATCGAGACCGGCATGGTCGATCTGGTATTACCTGTAGTGGAAATGCCGCAAAAGCTGCTGGACCTGTGGCACAACTCCCGGGAAATCACCTTGCCCGCCGCCAACGATCCGGAACTTCAACCCTTCGCTTCGGTGTCCGAACGCGATGCAGCGTTCGCCGAACAAATGTTGCACGACATCCTGATCCAGTTGCGCAGCGGCACCGGTCACGACTTCAAGCACTACAAACGCGCGACGGTCTTGCGGCGGATCGAGCGCCGGATGCAGGTCACCGCCCAGCCAGATCTGGGGACTTATTACCGCTACCTGCAAGACCATCCCGAAGAAACCAAAGCGCTACTGGCGGACATGCTGATCGGCGTGACCAATTTCTTCCGTGATCGCGAAGCCTTCGAAGCGCTGGAGCGGGATATCGTGCCGCAACTGGTCAGCGCCGCGGTTTCGGCACAGCCTGAGAAAGAAGAAATTCGGGTCTGGTCGGCTGGTTGTTCCACCGGCGAAGAAGCCTATAGCCTGGCGATGCTGGTCAACGATCAGTTACAACAGGAAGCCAGCCTGGCCTCGCTGCAAGTTTTCGCCACCGACATCGACGAACGCGCCATCAGTTTTGGCCGGACCGGTCTGTACTCGCAAGCCATCGTCACGGATGTGCCGCCAACACGGTTGCGGCACTATTTCATCAAGGAAGATGATCACTACCGGATTCGCAAGGAAATCCGTGAAAAGGTGTTGTTCGCCAAGCACAGCCTGTTGTCTGACCCGCCCTTTTCGCAAATCGACCTGATTGTTTGCCGTAACTTATTGATCTATCTGGATCGCGAGGTACAGCGCGAAATTCTTCAGATGTTCCACTTTGCATTGCGGCCCGGCGGCTTCCTGTTTCTTGGATCTTCCGAAAGCGCCGAAGCTTGTCATGAGCTGTTCACGCCGGTGGACAAACGCAACCGGATCTTCCGCGCCAAAACCGGCACCGCCAATAGCCGTCGCACGCCCACCGTGCCGCGCGGCGGTTATGTGCGCACCAACGTTTCCCTTCAGGCACCGCAAAATGCAGTGCAGCGCAAGCTGTCTTTCGCCGACATCCACCTGCGCGCCCTCGAACGCGCCGCTCCACCGAGCATGATCATCGATGCCAACGCCGACATCTTGCACATGAGCGAAGGTGCCGGGCGTTTCCTTCGGCATGTGGGCGGTGAACTGTCACGCAATCTGATGACGCTGATCCTTCCGGAGCTACGCCTGGAAATCCGCACCTCACTGTTCCAGGCCCAGCAGAGCGGCCTGACGGTTAAATCCCGCGAGGTTCCGCTCAAGCGCGAAGACCGGCGTTACAAGGTCAGCCTGGAGGCGCAGCCTTACAAGGATGAAGAATCAGACGGCGAATTCGTCCTGGTGATTTTCGAAGAAGTCGAAGCCGATCCTTCGCAAGAGACGGCCACAACCCTGCTGCAAACCGAGAGCCAGGTACTGTCCAACCTGGAGCGTGAACTGCAACGCACCAAGCTGCATTTGCAGGACACCATTGAACAATCGGAAATCTCCAGTGAAGAACTGAAAGCCTCCAACGAAGAAATGCAGGCCATCAACGAAGAATTGCGCTCGGCCACCGAAGAGCTGGAAACCAGCAAGGAAGAGCTGCAATCGATCAACGAAGAGTTGCTGACGGTCAACTACGAACTGAAAACCAAAGTCGAAGAAACCGACAAGATCAACGACTACCTGACCAACCTGATCGCCTCCACTGACATTGCCACGGTCTTTGTCGACCGCAGCATGCGAATCAAGTGGTTTACCCCCCGCGCCACCGACATTTTCAGCATGTTGCCGATGGATACCGGCCGCTCCCTGCTCGACATCACCCATCGCCTGCACTACGACGACCTGGCGGGTGACGCCGCACAGGTATTCGAATCATTGAACATGATCGAACGCGAAGTCAGCAGTACCGACAAGCGCTGGTACATCGCCCGCCTGCTGCCCTACCGCTCCAGCGAAGACCATATCGATGGCACCGTCCTGACGTTCATCGACATCACCAAACGCCGCGCGGCCGAAGAAGAACTGCGCCTGGGCGAAGAACGCATGCGCCTGGTGGCCGAAAGCACGCGCGACTACGCGATCATCACCCTCGATGAACAGGGCGTGATTACTAGCTGGAACAAAGGCGCCGAGGTGATATTCGGCTACAGCAAGGCCGAAGCCGAAGGCGCTTATTACGACTTCATTTTTTCCCCCGAGGACCGCGCCTCTGGCGTGCCCGAAACCGAACTGCTGGGGGCTCGCACCCATGGCCGTTCCGAAGATGAACGCTGGCACCTGCGCAAGGATGGCAGCCGCTTCTATTGCAGCGGCGAAGTGACCCTGCTCAGCGGTGACCACCTGCGGGGCTACGTGAAAATCGCCCGCGACCTGACCGGTCACAAACGCCAGCATGAAGAGCAAAGCCAACAACTGGCCGAGACGCTGAACACCAATTACCTCAAGGATGAGTTCTTCGCGGTCATGTCCCACGAACTCAAGCACCCGCTGAATCTGATCCAGCTCAACGCCGAACTGCTGCGACGCCTGCCGGTGACCAAGTCGGTGGCGCCGGCCGCCAAAGCGGTCAGCACCATTTGCGATGCCGTCAGCAGTCAGGCACGGATCATCGACGACCTGCTGGACGTTGCCCGTGTTCGTACCGGCAAGCTGAAGCTGAAACCGATCGCCGTGGATCTGGCCAATGTGCTGCGCGATATCCACACGGTGGTCATCAATGATCGCCACAGCACTACCGTCGAGCTGCAAGTTCCGTCGCAGCCGTTGATGGTTCATGCCGATCCGACGCGCCTGGAGCAGATCATCTGGAACCTGGTGAACAACGCCCTGAAATTCACTCCACCCAATGGCCACGTGCAATTGATCGCCAGTCGGGCAGGGAATATGGCGCGGCTCGACGTCCAAGACAACGGCATCGGCATCGCGGCCGAGAATCTGGAACACGTATTCGACCTGTTCGGACAGGCTGAGACACAACACGCCAACCATCAACGTGAGGGATTGGGCATCGGCTTGTCACTGGTCCGTCAATTGACAGAAGCACAACGGGGTACGGTTGAGGTGAGTTCACCGGGCGTCGGGGCTGGCTGTACCTTCAGCGTTTACTTGCCGCTGGCCAACGTCGAAGGTGAAACTCAAACCGCGCCCCAGATCGACGAGGCGTCAGGAAGATTAAGCGGCTTGACGATCCTGTTGGTCGACGACTCTGCCGAGGTGCTGGAAACCTTGAAAATGCTGCTGGAAATGGAAGACGCCGAAGTCATTGCCTTCGATCGTCCGAAGGATGCTCTGGACGCGGCGACCAGCACCCGCTTCGACCTGATCATTTCGGATTTGGGCATGCCGGTCATGAACGGCCATGAGCTGATGAATGCACTGCGTCAGTTGCCGCTCGCCAAGGATGTGCCGGCCATTGCCCTGACCGGCTATGGCTCCAGCAGCGACATTAAAAAGGCCCGCCAATCGGGCTTTAACCAGCACATCGGAAAACCGGTTTCCTACGATGACTTGATCACAACCATCGAGACCCTGCGCCAGCCCCAGACCTGAGTGGCTGGCAATGGCTCAGCGTAAATAGGTGCGTTGCACATAGACGCGCCGGTCGATCGCCTGTTTGAGTCGCTCCTTATGGTCTGCCCAGACCTTGGGATCGACCTTGGGCGCGCGCATGAGGTTCAGCATGGCCGCTTTGGCGGCCAGGTATTCCGACCACGCATCTTCGCAGCTGAGCTTGAAACGCTCATGTTCGCTCATTTCCATCCGTCGCAGCGCCAGCACCGACTCATCGGTGATGACCGGGCCTAGCGTCAACTGCACCCGATGCGGTGCGACGAACCCCTGCGTGTCCGCCACAATATCCCTCGCGCGCTGAGCGCCCCACTTCAACGCCGCGCAGTAAGGCTCGTCGCGATCCCTGTCGTGAAACTCCTCACACAGCATGACTCCATGACCATCGTAAATACCTATGAACACCTGGGTCACACCCTCATGACTCATCCGCGCCCGCACTTCCACTTGTACCCCATCGATGAGCACTTCTTCATAGGTGTGGAGAGGTAACCGGTTGTCAGTCCATAACCAGAACTGCGAGCCCCTGTGTCGCATTGCTTGGCTCCTTGATTGGAGTGAGCAGTAAGGCACAGCAATGACTGACTTTCCATGTAGGTCGTCGGGTGGTTGGGGTCGAAAAAAAACCCGTCAGAGGAATGCCCTGCGGGGCTTTTTAACAGCTGACGCTGCAATTTCAGGGTATCCCCGCACTGGCATGACGCAGCCAGCCCATGTCGCATAAGGGTTTCAGCTCATTTGAGGCGCACCGGCATTGAGTGTCTGCGACCTTTCGCCAAAAACAAATCGACATAATATTGACACCAAAACATCCACTTGTCGGAATATTGGCACATCGTACTGTTAGCTCCGGTTAACACCTTTACAAGGCCTGAGCCCACAACTAAACACATCAAACTGATATCAGGAAAGGCCGTATCCCTGAGTCGGTGTTACTCCAAAACACGGCCTCACCCAGCCTTTCTTCAGGAGTCCCTTCCCTATGGGTACTCTCAGTCTATTGCGTGCCATGCGCAGCGCAGCCCCAGCTAGCCGACGATGTCCGGCGGCCGTCTCGCACCACTCCTGACCAACTGAGCGGTGCAAGAACGGGACTTCGTCCTGTTAGCAGTCCCTGGCGATTCTAAAAATAAAAAACTGGCATTCTCGGGAGAAAGACATGGCTACTACCACAACGACCAGCGGCGGCACCGTTACTTCGCTGTCCAACACGCCGCAGGCGCAGGACGACATTTTCACTACCGGTGTTATTGGCACGAGCACCGGGGCCATCACTGAAGAACTGCTGGGAGTCGTGTATTTGGACGTCATGTCCAATGACCTCGGCGGCAGCGCAAAGACACTTTGGTCACTCGATGACGCGACAAGTCTTTCGACTGCCACCAAGGTTTATGCGCCAGCCGACCTCCTGATCCAGGACACGGGCAGAATTGAGGCAACGAGTACTGACACCAGTTTCAACGGGGCAAAGATCTGGATTACGGCGGATGGCAAGGTTGGCTACGACGCCGCTGCATTGTCGAATGCTTTCAAGGCACAACTCCAGTCGCTTGCTGCTGGAGGAACCCTGACGGACAGCTTTACTTATGCGATTCGTCTCGGCAACGGCACGCTCAGCTGGGCCACTGCGCAGGTGCAGTTCGCTGGCATGAATGACAGTGTGACGATGAACATCGGCGTGCAGGCTGGCACGGTCACCGAAGATGCAAGCACGACACCGAGCACGAGCGACTCGCTGAGCACGTTGGGCACTATTGCCTTTAGCGATGTTGATCTGAGTGACACGCATACCGCCTCTTTCGTCGCCGCGCAAGGCAATGCCACAGCGCTGGGCAACTTCGCCCTTGAACCCGTGACTGAAGCGGCCAACGCAGCCGACGGCACCGTCAACTGGACTTACTCCCTGAATGATTCGGCAGCCCAATACCTGGCCCAGGGTCAGACCGCTACCGAAACCTATGTGGTCACCATCAGTGACGGGCATGGCTCATCGACCACGCAGAATGTGACGATCACCATCACCGGCACCAACGACCAGGTGCAGATCACCAGCGGCGTACAAGCCGGCGATGCCGGGGAAGACAGCGGCGACTACGCGGCCAGCGGCAGCATCACCTTCACCGACGTCGACCTGATCGACACCCATAGCATTACCGTCACGCCGGGCGCTTCCGGTTATCTGGGCAGCTTCACCACAGATCCATTGAGCGACAGCACCGGCACGGGCAGCGGTTCGCTGGGGTGGAACTTCGTGGTGAACAATGCCGAACTGCAGTTCCTCGGCGAAGGCCAGAGCGTCAACCAAACCTATAACGTGGCGATCGGCGACGGCGCGGTGCAGACCGTGACCATTACTATCACTGGCACCAACGACCTGCCGACGCTGACGATTACCGACACCACCGGCGCGATGAACGAAGGCAATGGCACAGCCACCCTGAGTGACAGCGGCACACTGAGCTTTAGCGATCTGGACAGCATCGACACCGTGACCGTGTCGCAGACCGCCAACGACGACATCGCCTGGAGCGGCGGCGCGCTCAATACGACCGTGGCCTCGGCACTGGTGGCTGGTTTTTCGGTCGACCAGAACAGCTGGGACTACAGCAGCAATCAGAGCCTCGATTTCCTCGGCGTGGGTGAAACCATCACTTTCTCGTACGCGGTGGTCGCCACCGACGACAGCGGCGCGGCTAATGCTGCCTCGGCGACGCAGACGGTGACCATCACAATCACCGGCACTAACGACGCGCCGGTGCTCAGCTTCGCAACGGGCAACGATGCCGGCGCGGTGCAGGAAGACATCACGCTCAGCGTCAGTGGCCAGTTCAGCTCCGCCGACATCGATCATGCTGCTACGGCCACTTGGACCATCAATGGCTCGGCTTCGGGCACCTACGGCTCGATCACAGTCGACAACACCGGAAAATGGACTTACACCTTGGCCAATGGCACCGATGGTGTCGCCAGCGCGGTGCAGTCGCTGGGGGCTGGCGAGAGTCACGATGAAGTGTTCACCGTGCAGGTCAGCGATGGCCTCGGCGGCATCGACACTCAGTGGGTGACCGTCACCGTCACCGGCACTAACGATGCGGCCGTGTTGTCCTCGGACAACGTCACGCTGACCGAGACCAATGCCCCGCTGAGCACCTCCGGCACCCTCACCATCAGCGACGTCGACAGCGCCGCGACCTTCGTCGCGCAGAGCAACGTCGCCGGCAGTTATGGCAAATTCTCCATCGGCACTGACGGTGCCTGGAGCTATGTCG
>NZ_JAKLSP010000052.1:0-22076 GCF_022014505.1 Pseudomonas sp. PGPR40
AGGCGCGGGGCCACAGCCCCACTCAGACGCCGGATAGATGAAAGCAAGCCAAACACGCATCAAAAACAGTATTGCAGAAAAGGGGGTAACCATAGATGTGGGAGCGGGCTTGCTCGCGAAGGCGGTGATACATCCAACATCACGGCGACTGACACACCGCTTTCGCGAGCAAGCCCGCTCCCACAGTTGATCTGTGTTGCCTGCACTGCCTGCGCCCCAATGTGGCGCACCTCTTCGCACCAGTGCGCCAGTCGCGATCCTTCATGGTGCGCCGCCAAACCCGCGCAACCGCTCTAATACGACATTTCCTTGCCCTTCCCCGACCGGGCACAGCCCTTGCTAAAGACCCTTCAGTCGTCCGCATCTGCCAACCATAAAAAACGTTAACGTTCATGGAGATCGCACAATGAAGCGTCGCAGTTTGATCAAGGCTTTCACACTATCGGCAAGCATTGCCGCAATGGGCATGGCCTGGACGGTCCAGGCCGCCGAGACCATCAAGGTCGGTATTCTGCATTCGTTGTCCGGCACCATGGCGATCTCCGAAACTTCGCTCAAAGACATGGCGTTGATGACCATCGACGAAATCAACGCCAAGGGCGGCGTGAACGGCAAGATGCTCGAACCGGTGGTCGTCGACCCGGCGTCGAACTGGCCGTTGTTCGCCGAAAAGGGCCGGCAGTTGCTGACTCAGGACAAGGTGGCGGTGGTGTTCGGTTGCTGGACCTCGGTGTCGCGTAAATCGGTGCTGCCGGTGTTCGAAGAACTCAACGGCCTGCTGTTCTATCCGGTGCAATACGAAGGCGAAGAGATGTCGCCGAACGTGTTCTACACCGGCGCGGCTCCCAACCAGCAGGCGATTCCGGCGGTGGAATACCTGATGAGCGAAGAAGGCGGCAGCGCCAAGCGTTACTTCCTGCTCGGCACCGACTACGTCTACCCACGCACCACCAACAAGATTCTGCGTTCGTTCCTGCACTCCAAAGGTGTGGCGGACAAGGACATCGAAGAGGTCTACACCCCGTTCGGCCACAGCGACTATCAAACCATCGTGGCCAACATCAAAAAATTCTCCGCCGGTGGCAAGACGGCGGTCATCTCCACGGTCAACGGCGACTCCAACGTGCCGTTTTATAAAGAGCTGGCCAACCAGGGCCTGAAAGCCACCGACGTTCCGGTCGTGGCGTTCTCCGTGGGCGAAGAAGAACTGCGCGGCATCGACACCAAGCCGCTGGTGGGCAACCTCGCGGCGTGGAACTACTTCGAATCGGTCGAGAACCCGCAGAACAAGAAGTTCGTTGCCGACTGGAAGGCCTACGCCAAGAAGAAAAACCTGCCGGGCGCCGATAAAGCGGTGACCAACGACCCGATGGAAGCCACCTATGTCGGTATCCATATGTGGGCGCAAGCAGCCGAGAAAGCCAAGTCCATCGACGTCGACAAAGTCCGCGAAGCTTTGGCCGGCCAGACTTTTGCCGCGCCGTCCGGTTACACATTGACCATGGACAAGACCAACCACCACCTGCACAAACCAGTGATGATCGGCGAGATTCAGGCCGACGGTCAGTTCAACGTGGTGTGGCAGACCGAAGGGCCGATTCGCGCCCAGCCGTGGAGTCCGTTTATCTCGGGTAACGACAAGAAGCCGGACTATGCGGTGAAGAGCAACTGATTCACCCCGCTTAGGCTGATCGTTCCCACGCTCTGCGTGGGAATGCCTCAACGGACGCTCTGCGTCCGCTTTGGGACGCGGAGCGTCCCGGGCTGCATTCCCACGCGGAGCGTGGGAACGATCAATACAGGACACTCGCTATGCCCACCGCCCTTTACCGCTTGATCCTCGCCATCGCGCTGCTGTTACCGATGGCCACCCACGCCAGCAATGCCAAAGATTTCGTCGCGGCCAATCCCGTGCAACAAGCAAAACTTCTGCAAGACTGGGCCGCGCAGCCCGATCCGGTCCGTATCGAACTGATCAACGCCCTGCAACAAGGCGAATTGACCATCGATGGCCAACCGAAAACCCTGCGCCTGAATAACCGCCTGCGCGGTCTGATCGACACCGCTTTGGCCAGCCACCAATTGCTCGCCGCCGACGCCAAAATCCGACTGGCAGCTGCGCAGCAATTGCAGAAAAGCGCCAAACCCGCGCAGCTGAAATTCCTCGACCAGCAACTGGCTGGCGAAAAAAACGAAGCCGTCCACGCCGCCCTGAGCCTGGCGCTGGCCAATCTGCAACTGGTCGATACCGATCCGGCCGTGCGCCTTGCAGCCGTGCGCTTGCTCGGTGAAACCGGCGACCCATTGGCCCGCACCCGCCTCGAAGGCTTGCTCGAATCCGGCGTCGAAGCCGATGCCACTGTGCGCACCGCCGCCGAAACCAGTCTGGCTCAGGTCAAACGCAAACTGCTGATCGGCGAGCTGCTTGGGCAGGCCTTCAGCGGTATGTCCCTCGGCTCGATTCTGCTGCTGGCGGCCCTTGGATTGGCGATCACCTTCGGCCTGCTCGGCGTGATCAACATGGCCCACGGCGAGATGCTGATGCTCGGCGCTTACTCGACGTACGTGGTGCAGCTGATGTTCCAGCGTTTCGCTCCGCAAGCTATTGAGTTCTATCCGTTGATCGCCTTACCGGTAGCGTTTTTCGTCACCGCCGGGATCGGCATGGCGCTGGAGCGCACGGTGATTCGTCATCTCTACGGCCGCCCATTGGAAACCCTGCTGGCGACGTGGGGCATCAGCCTGATGCTGATTCAGTTGGTGCGCCTGGTGTTCGGCGCGCAGAACGTTGAAGTGGCCAACCCGGCGTGGTTGTCGGGCGGGATTCAGGTGCTGCCGAATTTGGTGCTGCCGTACAACCGCATCGTGATCATCGCGTTCGCCTTGTTTGTGGTGGTGCTGACCTGGCTGCTGCTGAACAAGACGCGCCTCGGTCTGAACGTGCGCGCCGTCACCCAGAACCGCAACATGGCCGCGTGCTGCGGCGTGCCGACCGGGCGCGTTGACATGCTCGCCTTCGGCCTCGGTTCCGGCATTGCTGGCCTTGGCGGTGTAACCCTCAGCCAGATCGGCAATGTCGGCCCGGATCTCGGCCAGAGTTACATCATCGACTCATTCCTGGTGGTGGTGCTCGGCGGTGTCGGCCAGTTGGCCGGTAGCGTATTGGCCGCCTTCGGCCTGGGCATCGCCAACAAAATCCTCGAGCCGCAGATCGGTGCGGTGCTGGGCAAAATCCTGATCCTCGCGCTGATCATTCTGTTCATCCAGAAACGTCCGCAAGGCCTCTTCGCACTGAAAGGACGGGTGATCGACTGATGAACCAGCCTCTGATGCTCACGGCCACACAAAAGGCCGGCCCCAAGGTCACGATTGCCGTCGGTGCATTGATTCTCATGCTGTTGCTGGCGTTGCCATTGCTGTCGTTGTTGCCGGCGGACAGCATCTTTCATGTCTCGGCTTATACGCTAACCCTGGTGGGCAAAATCCTTTGCTACGCCATCGTCGCCCTGGCCCTTGATCTGGTCTGGGGTTACGCCGGCCTGTTATCCCTCGGCCACGGTCTGTTCTTCGCTCTCGGCGGATATGCCATGGGCATGTACTTGATGCGCCAGGCTTCAGGCGATGGTCTGCCGGCGTTCATGACGTTCCTGTCGTGGACCGAACTGCCGTGGTACTGGACAGGCACCAGCAGCTTCCTCTGGGCCATGTGCCTGGTGGTATTGGCGCCGGGGCTGCTCGCATTGGTGTTCGGTTTCTTCGCCTTCCGTTCGCGGATCAAGGGCGTGTATTTCTCGATCATGACCCAGGCCCTGACCTTCGCCGGAATGCTGCTGTTTTTCCGCAACGAAACCGGATTTGGCGGCAACAACGGATTCACCAACTTCCGCACCATTCTCGGGTTTGGCATCACTGAACCGGGGACGCGTGCGGTGCTGTTTTTCGCCACGGTGGTATTGCTGGTGACGAGCCTGTTCATCGGTTGGCGGCTGGCGCAAAGCAAGTTCGGCCGCGTGCTGACCGCGTTGCGCGATGCGGAGAACCGTCTGATGTTCTGTGGCTACGACCCGCGCGGATTCAAGCTGTTTGTCTGGGTGTTGAGTGCGGTGCTGTGTGGCCTGGCCGGCGCGCTGTATGTGCCGCAAGTCGGGATTATCAACCCGAGTGAAATGTCGCCGACCAACTCCATCGAAGCGGCCGTTTGGGTAGCGCTGGGTGGTCGCGGCACACTGATCGGTCCGCTGCTCGGCGCGGGTGTGGTCAACGGGATGAAGAGCTGGTTCACCGTGGCGCTCCCGGAGTACTGGCTGTTCTTCCTCGGCGCGCTGTTCATCGTCGTGACGTTGTACTTGCCCAAAGGTGTGATCGGTCTGCTGAAAAAGAGAGGTGAACAATGAGAGTCACTGCAACGGCTGAATTCATGCTCGAACCGGCCTTTTTTCCAGTGGAGCCCAACAAGGACGCCGGCAGCAGCCGCGACGCTATCGGCCTCGGCCAGCGCGCCGCCCCCGGTCTGAACACCCGCCACGGCACCATCCTGACGCTGGAAGACATCAGCGTCAGCTTCGATGGTTTCAAGGCGCTGAACGATCTGAACCTGTACATCGGCGTCGGCGAATTGCGCTGCATCATCGGCCCCAACGGCGCGGGCAAAACCACGCTGATGGACGTGATCACTGGCAAGACCCGGCCCAGTCACGGCAAGGCCTGGTTCGGTGAAACCCTCGATTTGACGCAGATGAGCGAAGTGCAGATTGCCCAGGCCGGTATCGGTCGCAAGTTCCAGAAGCCGACGGTGTTCGAAGCCTTGAGCGTGTTCGAAAACCTGGAGCTGGCGCAGAAAACCGACAAGTCGGTGTGGGCCAGCTTGCGGGCTCGCTTGAGTGGCGAGCAGAAAGATCGCATCAGCGAGGTGCTGGAAACCATTCGCCTGACCGCCTCGGTCAATCGCCCGGCGGGTTTGTTGTCCCACGGACAAAAGCAGTTTCTGGAAATCGGCATGCTGCTGATGCAAGACCCGCAACTGCTGCTGCTCGACGAACCAGTGGCGGGCATGACCGACGCCGAAACCGAATTCACCGCCGAGCTGTTCAAAAGCCTGGCCGGTAAGCACTCGCTGATGGTGGTGGAACACGACATGGGCTTCGTCGGCTCGATCGCCGATCACGTCACCGTGTTGCACCAAGGCAGTGTGCTGGCCGAAGGGTCGCTGGAACAGGTTCAGGACAATGAACGGGTGATCGAGGTTTACCTCGGCCGCTGAATCCTATGTGCATGATCGTTTGATCGTTCCCACGCTCTGCGTGGGAACGCCGCTTGGGACGCTCCGCGTTCCGCTGACAATGCAGGGCTCAAGTCCTGCGCACGGGTGACGCGGAGCGTCACGGGATGCATTCCCACGCAGAGCGTGGGAACGATCACATCAGGGTTCTGTGTGGAACAGAAGGAATTTTGAACATGCTGCAAGTCGACAAGTTGCACCAGTACTACGGCGGTAGCCACATCCTGCGAGGCCTGACGTTTGAGGTGAAGGTCGGCGAAGTTACTTGCCTGCTCGGGCGCAACGGTGTGGGCAAGACCACCCTGCTCAAATGCCTGATGGGTTTGCTGCCGGCCAAAGAAGGCGCGGTGAACTGGGAAGGCAAACCGATCACCACATTCAAGCCGCACCAACGGGTGCAGGCCGGCATCGCTTACGTGCCTCAGGGCCGGGAAATCTTCGGCCGCCTGACCGTGGAAGAAAATCTGCTGATGGGCCTGTCACGGTTTCCCGGTTCTGAAGCGAAGGAAGTCCCGGCGTTCATCTACGAGCTATTCCCGGTACTGCTGCAAATGAAGCAACGGCGTGGCGGTGACTTGTCCGGTGGTCAGCAACAGCAACTGGCGATCGGCAGAGCACTGGCCAGCCGTCCACGGCTGCTGATTCTCGACGAACCCACCGAAGGTATTCAGCCGTCGGTGATCAAGGAAATCGGCGCGGTGATCAAAAAACTCGCGGCGCGTGGCGACATGGCGATTTTGCTGGTGGAGCAGTTCTACGATTTCGCCGCCGAACTGGCCGATCAGTACCTGGTGATGTCCCGGGGCGAGATCGTGCAGCAGGGTCGCGGCGAAAATATGGAAGCCGAAGGTGTCCGTGGACTGGTTACGATCTAACCTGCAGCCTCCTGACGATAATTAGACGATATGAATTTACCTGCCCCCATCACGCTGTTCACCCCAAGCTGGCATGCCGAGCTGGAACTCGGCTACGCCCGTTTTGGCGACAGCACACGCCCGGTGCAGCGTCGCCACAAAGGTCCGTTGCGGGTACAAAAGCATTTGTATGCCGAAGGCCCCGAGGTGTGTCAGCACATCATCGTCCACCCGCCGGGCGGGATTGCCGGTGGTGATCGGCTGGACATCTCGGCCAACGTCGGCACGCACGCCTGGGCGCAAATCACCAGCCCCGGCGCCGCCAAGTGGTATCGCGCGGCCGGGCCGGCTTATCAGAAACTCGACCTGCGCGTGGCCGCCGGTGCTACGTTGGAATGGCTGCCGCAAGAGACGATCATCTTCAGCGACGCTCAGGCGGAACTCAGCACCAGCATTGACCTTGAGGGCAATGCGCGGCTGTTCTACTGGGACGTGGTGGCGCTGGGCCGCCCGGCCAGTGGCGAGCGCTTTGACCTCGGGCATTTTCAGGCGCACCTGGATATTCGCCGCGACGGCCAGTTGCTCTGGCACGAACGCCAGCGCATTGTCGGGAATGATGGTTTGCTGGATTCGCCGATCGGGCTGGATGGCCAACCGGTGTTTGCGACGTTGCTGGTGACCGGAGAGATCGATAGCGATTTACTGGAGCGTTGCCGCTCGCGGCCCAATGAGGTGCGTGGAGATCTGACGCAATTACCGGGGCTTTTGGTCGCCCGATGCCTGGCCAGTGAAGCGCTGTTGGCCCGTGGTTGGCTGATCGATTTGTGGCGGATATTGCGCCCGGCGCTATTGGGCCGCGAGGCCATGCCACCGCGAATCTGGAGTACCTGAAATGCGATTCAATGTGGGAGCGGGCTTGCTCGCGAAGGCGGTGGGTCAGTCAGCATCATTGTCGAATGACACACCGCTTTCGCGAGCAAGCCCGCTCCCACAGGTCATTTATTCACAAATCCGCATACCTTTTTATCTGCCCAGATGGATTCCAAACGATGGACCTGACCCCACGCGAAAAAGACAAGTTGTTGATCTTCACTGCCGGCCTCGTGGCCGAGCGGCGTTTGGCTCGCGGCGTGAAACTCAATTACCCGGAGGCCATGGCCTATATTTCCGCGGCGCTGCTCGAAGGCGCGCGTGATGGCCAGACCGTGGCCGAGCTGATGCATTACGGCACCACCCTGCTCAGCCGCGAACAAGTGATGGAAGGCATTGCGGAAATGATCCCGGAGATCCAGGTCGAGGCGACGTTTCCCGACGGCACCAAACTGGTCACCGTCCACCAACCGATCGTCTGAGGCCGCGCCATGACTTACCACATCCGCGATGCGTCGCTCGCCGACCTGCCAGCGATCCGCGACATCTACAACGACGCCGTGCTCCACACCACGGCGATCTGGAACGAACAGGCCGTGGACCTGGGCAACCGCCAGGCCTGGTTCAGCGCCCGGCAAGACCAGGGCTATCCGATCCTGGTAATCGTCGACGGCGACAACAGCGTACTCGGCTACGCTTCATTCGGTGACTGGCGCCCGTTCGATGGGTTCCGCCACACGGTCGAGCACTCGGTGTACGTACGCAACGACCAGCGTGGCAACGGCCTCGGCCCGCAACTGATGGAAGCGCTGATCGGACGCGCCAAAGGCTGCAACAAACACGTGATGGTCGCCGCCATCGAAAGCGGTAACGGCGCCTCGATTCGGCTGCACGACCGTACCGGTTTCGTCGTCACCGGCCAAATGCCACAGGTGGGTACCAAGTTCGGCCGCTGGCTGGACCTGACCTTCATGCAACTGATCCTCGACCCGGGCGCAATGCCATCCGGTCCCCACAAGGAGTGATACCCATGAACGCCGCCCAACTGCGCCGCGTCAATGTTGAAAGCTTTGCGCACTATCGTCAGGGTTTGATTGATTTGCTGCTCGATGCCGTCGGCTATGGCGCCAGTGTCGGGTTCATGGCGGATCTGGATGCGACCCAGGCCCGAGCTTATTTCGATGATGTCCAGGAGAACCTGAACAAAGGCAACGTGCTGCTCTGGGTGGTGGTCAAGGACGAACAGGTGCAGGCCAGTGTGCAACTGACGCTGTGCCAGAAAGCCAATGGGCTGAATCGCGCCGAAGTGCAGAAACTACTGGTGCGTGAACACGCCCGCCGTCGCGGGCTGGGCCAACAGATGATGCATGCCGTTGAGCTCGCCGCCCGCCAGCACAAGCGCGGCATGCTCTACCTCGACACCGAGGCCGGCTCCCCCGCCGAAGACTTCTACAAGGCGATGGGCTACACCCGCGCTGGCGAAATCCCCGACTACGCCTGCGACCCGAACGGCCTCTACAAACCGACCGCCCTTTACTACAAGATTCTCCAAGGAGCCCATTGATGATTCCCGGTGAATACCAGATCCAGCCCGGCGACATCGAACTCAACGTCGGCCGCCGCACCCTCAGCCTGAAGGTGGCCAACAGCGGTGACCGGCCGATCCAGGTCGGCTCGCACTATCACTTCTTCGAAACCAACGACGCCCTGACCTTCGACCGCGCCGCCAGCCGCGGCATGCGCCTGAACATCCCCGCCGGCACCGCCGTGCGCTTCGAACCGGGGCAGAGCCGCGAGGTCGAGTTGGTGGACCTGGCCGGGCATCGCCGGGTGTTCGGCTTTGCCGGGCGGATCATGGGCGACCTCGACTGACTGATCGTTCCCACGCTCTGCGTGGGAATGCATCCCGTGACGCTCCGCGTCACATAACAGCGGACGCAGAGCGTCCATGGCGGCATTCCCACGCAGAGCGTGGGGACGATCATGTAGGAGCGAGGCTTGCCCGCGATAGCGAGCTATGCGAGCGGTCTCAAACACAATTGAATCCCAAGGCAAGCGCATGAAAATCTCAAGACAAGCCTACGCCGACATGTTCGGCCCCACCGTCGGTGACAAGGTCCGTCTGGCCGATACCGAGCTGTGGATCGAAGTGGAACAGGACTTCACCACCTACGGCGAAGAAGTGAAATTCGGCGGCGGCAAAGTCATTCGCGATGGCCAGGGCCAAAGCCAGTTACTGGCCGCGGAAGTGGTCGACACGCTGATCACCAACGCGCTGATCATCGACCACTGGGGCATCGTCAAAGCCGACGTCGGCCTCAAGGACGGGCGTATCGCCGCGATCGGCAAGGCCGGCAACCCGGACATCCAGCCCAACGTCACCATCGCGGTCGGCGCCAGCACTGAAGTGATCGCCGGTGAAGGCATGATCCTCACCGCCGGCGGCATCGACACCCACATCCACTTCATCTGCCCGCAGCAGATCGAAGAGGCGCTGATGAGTGGCGTCACCACCATGATCGGCGGCGGCACCGGGCCGGCCACCGGTACCAACGCCACCACTTGCACCTCCGGTCCATGGCACCTGGCGCGCATGCTCCAGGCCGCCGATGCCTTCCCGATGAACATCGGCTTCACCGGCAAGGGCAACGCCAGCCTGCCGGAGCCGTTGATCGAGCAGGTAAAGGCCGGCGCCATTGGCCTGAAGTTGCACGAAGACTGGGGCACCACGCCAGCGAGCATCGACAACTGCCTGAACGTCGCCGATCAGTACGACGTGCAGGTGGCAATCCATACCGACACCCTCAACGAATCGGGCTTCGTCGAAACCACCCTCGCCGCCTTCAAGGGCCGCACCATCCATACCTACCACACTGAAGGCGCCGGTGGCGGCCATGCCCCGGACATCATCAAGGCCTGCGGTTTCGCCAACGTGCTGCCGAGTTCGACCAACCCGACCCGGCCGTTCACCCGCAATACCATCGACGAACACCTCGACATGCTGATGGTCTGCCACCACCTGGACCCGAGCATTGCCGAAGACGTGGCCTTCGCCGAAAGCCGTATCCGCCGCGAGACGATTGCAGCCGAAGACATCCTCCACGACCTTGGCGCCTTCTCGATGATCAGCTCCGACAGCCAGGCCATGGGCCGCGTCGGTGAAGTCATCACGCGCACCTGGCAGACCGCCGACAAAATGAAAAAGCAGCGTGGCCCGCTGCCCGCTGATGGCGAAGGTAACGACAACTTCCGCGCCAAACGCTACATCGCCAAATACACCATCAACCCGGCGATCACCCACGGCATCAGCCATGAAGTGGGCTCGGTCGAAGTGGGTAAATGGGCCGATCTGGTGCTCTGGCGCCCGGCGTTTTTCGGGGTCAAACCGACGTTGATTCTCAAGGGCGGTGCCATTGCAGCCAGCCTGATGGGCGACGCCAACGCTTCGATCCCGACACCGCAACCGGTGCATTACCGACCGATGTTCGCCAGTTACGGCGGCTCGCTGCACGCCACCAGCCTGACCTTCATCAGCCAGGCGGCGCAGGAGGCGGGGCTGCCAGAAGCCTTGGGCCTGAAGAAGAAAATCGCCGTGGTCAAAGGTTGTCGCGACGTGCAGAAAACCGACCTGATCCACAACGATTACCTGCCAGAGATCGACGTCGATCCTCAAACTTATCAGGTCAAGGCCGACGGCGTATTGCTGTGGTGTGAGCCGGCGGAAACCTTGCCAATGGCCCAGCGCTACTTCCTGTTCTGAGCAATGAAAGAAGCCCCGGACGCCGAGCGCTCGGGGCTTGCAGGTCAACTGCCTATTTTGGTGTTCACCTTGTCCAGTCTGGCTCGGTTCAGAGCCTGTCGGGTCAAGGTTCTTTCGAGATCCTTGATGGCCTGGAACACCTCTTCATCTTCAGCGTTTTCCAGCCTTAGCTTGAGGGCATCGAATTCCTGACGATAGGTTGTTTCCATGAAGGTTTGCCAGATCGGTTGCTCAAGAATCCGCTCGGTCAGCAAGTCGCCTTCTTCCAGAGCCAACACACGTTGACAAGCCGCCTCGATCATCTCCTTGGTCACCTTGGAAATAGTCCGAAACTGCATGCCCCGCGCTTGCCATGGCAGATCCAGGCGCTCCGCCAGATCCGTCATGTAGGCCAGATGCACCTCGACTTCATCGATGGTTCCACCGTCCGTTCCGGGGCGATAAAAGGTTTCTCCGGCCCGCAAGCGCTCAGCGACACGCTCGCGGGCAATCCTTCCCAGTTCGTCCAGACGCGCCTTGCCCCTCGCCAGTTGCAGCAACTCGGCTTCCACCAGCCCCGGATTGGCCAATGAACGGGCCTCGTGCACTAATACTTCGACGCCCATGGCATTGAACAACTGAGTGCCGCCATCGACACAGTTGGTGGTGCTGGTCGCCTCGGCAAACAGTTTTTCCCGCAGCTCGGTTCTTTCGGCCATGGCCTCAAGCATGCGCCACACTTTGGTGGTGAGTTCGATACGATAAGTTTTGTCGTCGGCCTTGAAATCATAGGATTCGGTCAGTCGCCGGATTTCATTGAAAAACGGCAGCGAGCCATACTCGTCTTCGACGTTGTCCCAGATTTCCTGTTTCGCATTCCACTCTGCATTGCTCAGTCCTTCTCCCCATTCGGAACTGTCGAGCACGCCGCGAGGCGGATAGGCTCGATCAGGGTCCAGGCCCAGCGACTCGATGTACATGCGCATCCGCTCAAGATTCTGTGGCGAAATCCAGTCCGGATCGCGAGTAAATAATGTGCGCGCCAGCAACTCCGCACGGAAGGAACCGGGCGCCACTTCGGGAATGTGCGTGAGCCTGTTGAACTCAAGGTTCAGATAAATGCTGCGCGGGCGATTGCGGTCAAGGTAACCCGTAGGCCAGGTATTGAGCTGGCCATGGTCAAGGGTAATCGCCTGCAAGTTGGGCATACGACTGACATCAGGCGGCAAGCGCAATGGATTGTTATTCAGGCGCAACAGGCGCAAGCGGGTCAGTCCTCTGAGGTGGGCGGTCCCCTCGCTGTCCAGGGAGATGTTGTTATCGTTGAGCAGCAGATGAGTCAGCCGGCGCATGTTGCCGATCTCTTGAGGAAACACGGTCAAACCGTTTTGCGTCATTTTCAATTGCCGCAATTGCCGAAATGGCCGCAGGAATCGGACATGCTCATCACGCAGTCGTACATTGTTCAGGCTGAGTTCGGTGACATGATCAAAATTGGCTGCCAGTTCAGGCATCGTCGCCAAATGCCTGTCCAGAGGAAAACCATCCAGGTTCAATGCTTGCGGCGCCACGATGCCGGGTGCCTCAACGCCCGGCGGCCCGGTGCGCTGCCAGCAGCGACGGAGTTTCACGTAGATATCGTTTCTGGATTTCCACGCCGAGATGCCATCGGCCCTAGAAAGCCAGGATGGGGCCGGTTGATTGACCCAACGCTGCATTGATTCATTCAGGCGGTTGAACTCGATTTCCAGCGTAGTCAGTCGCTGGTCGGCCAAGTCACCCAATTCGTTCAGTAACGCTTGTACCTGACTGTCATCCAGGTCTGGATAGAGTGATCTTGTGCGAATTCGCGAAAGATCCGTGTCTTGTGGGTACATCCTGTAAGCGCGCATTCCGCCACGCAAACGCATGATCTGCGGGTCGTAAGCGGGCTTGCGTATCGGGTGATCGAGCAGGGTTTTCGAGAACGTGTCGTGTGACAGCGGCGCTTGTTTGACGGCCTGACGCAGCTGCGCTCCCTGCAGGTGGCCACCCTCATGGTCGAAAGTTTCATAGTGCCCGTCTTCGCGCATGACCAACACTTTGCGCACCGAGGCATCGACCGGACCCACGCTGTCATGCAGTGCACCGGTGAACGAAAAATCACGGACGTCGAGGCGCATGTCCTTTGGCCATTTCGACCAGTTTTCCAGGGTATGCAGCACCAGCCGGCCTGTGTCGGCATTGCTCAATTCGTCCAGATAAAGCCCTTCATAGGCGCGACTCAAACGCAGGCCGAACACAGACTTGCGCGCCATTTCACGCAAGCACAACGGGATCCGTCTGTCGTGGGTCAATTTCAACAACCCGGCTTCAGTGGCATCGTCCAGCAGGGCTTGCGCGGCGGCGTTCGACAGGTCCGGAAAATCCCGCTTCAGCAGGTTTATCCGCGCATCGCTGGTGGTTTCCCGGGCCTCGTACAACGTATCGAACAGTATTTTTTTGCTGTCTTGTGCCTGGCGGGCAATGCGCTTTTGCAGCTCGGCAATACGCGCCGAGCGTTCTTTAGGAACTTCACTGCCGAACCAGTCCTGCAATTGCGCCTCGCTGAGGGTATCAACCACGCGTGTCGGCAGGCGGCCTTCGCAAACATCCGACCGGGAAATGTTGAGGGTATTTTCAGGCGTAGCCTCAGTTGCACCGAAACTCAGTGATGGTCGGCCCGAAGCGGCATCAGCTTCCAGCACCAGAGCCCTGGATTCCGGCCAGCCATGTAATGCAGTCACAAACCCCGTCACTTTCTCCGACAGTTCCTGCGGTACTTGACCATTCAGGATTTGCGCACTGAGCTTGTCGGCGTCCGCGTAAGCCTTGAAGCGCTTCAGCGTGTCCATGAGCAAGGGCGCCGACGGCTCATTTTCGACATGCATACGACGTAGTACGCCTTCGTCGACACCGCTGACATGCCGTACCTGCTCCAGCACTTCGTCACTGATCCCCTCCACTGACGGACCGAGGCGCCGCAACAGCTTGCCCTTGTCCCATTCCATCGGTTTTTCGAATTCCGTGCGCCAGGCGCCAGCACCGTTGTGCTCAATGTTCGGCTGATAGGCATCCGGCCGTTTGGGATGTTGCAGTCGAGGCTGTCCGGTGAGTGGATCCTCCTGGAGTACGAATTGCTTGCCCTCGAGCGACAGCACTTTGCGCCCGTCATGCTCGATGACGCCAAGCTCATCGGGCGTTGCGGCTTCGGGCAGCGTCAGGCGGTGCTCATAAGGCGCATGATCGGGTTTGATCAGCCGCGTTTTTCCGCCGGGCAGTTCCACCGGTTTAAGGCTGTCGATCAGGGGTGATGGTCTGATCGGCGTGGGGCCTTTGGGCAGCACGTGCCCCATGAACATCAGGGCCAGTTGCGCACCGTTGATCAAGACACTGTTGATGTGCGCCGCGCCCTCTTCGACGTCACCCTTGCTCCAGTCTTCGATGCCCTCGACCAGCTCCGTCATTAATTGCGCGGCCATCAGGCCCAGCATGGCCGGCCCCAGCACCGGCACCAGCATTGCGCCAAAGTTGAACAGGTTCCAGGCGATGTCCAGATAGCCGCTCAGGCGTTTCCAGCGTGCGTTGGCGTCTTCGTCATCGGTCGGCACCGCGATCAATCGGGCATCGGCGATGGCTTTGTCGCGGCGCTCACGAAACAGGCGGTCCCACAGCTCGTCACTGATCAGATGAGTGACAGGTTGCGCATCAGGGTTTTCCACCGCCGTTTCTCGCCACCATGGCCCCATGTCCAGCGGTTCGCGCTGTTGCCAGGTGATGGTTTTGAGCCGTTCATTGACCCGGCTGAAAAAAATCGCCTTGTCTTTCTGTGCGACAAAACGACTGAAAAATTCCTGGTAGTCACTTTCACGCAGTTGGCCAATCAGCGTTTTCATGAAGTCGGTGAGCGAGGCATATTCCTTCAGCGGATGATCCGGGTCATCCGGTACCCAGGCGATCAGAGGCCCGCTCAGCCGATTCTGACGGTAGATTTCATCCTTGCGCAGCATCTCTTCCATCACGCCTTTCGGGCCGTTGGCGAAAAAAGCCTTGAGCAGGCGAAAGGTATCGAAGCCATTGGGTAAGGAGGACGTTGCCCGTTGGGAGAAATCAAGCCATTGATTACGCGCATCGGGCATCAGGCCATCAATGGCCTTTTTGACCGCCATAGGTTCGGCCACCGCACTGAACAGCACAACGCTGGTCATCCGGCAGCCCATTAGCGACAAACGATGACTGTGCAGCGGATGGCCATGCCACAGAATGTCAGACTTGCCGTCGATCAATTCGCCGATCGTTGCGTAACCGTGCAGGCCGATATCACCCTTCAGATACGCCGTCATCGACGCCAGTTTGAGGGCCGCTTTGTCACTGGCGATCGAACGCTCCTTGAGCAGGCGAGCGGCATCGGCATCTGCGGGAGTGAGCAATGACTTGATGTGGGTCTGGTATTGCCCGCCTATGTCGAGGCGCCGGCACAACGTCGCCCATTTTTGCGGGGTGATGACCTTGTTCTCGTGCAGGTCGCCACGAAAGTCCTTGCGTAACACCGCGGAGCCGTTGCGAAACGCATCATCACCGGTTTCATCCTCTTCGAAGTTGTGCAGCGCCGCTTCGAGCAGTGTGGAGTGACGGAGGGTACTGACCTGGTTATCAATGAAACCGGCGATTTTGTTCGGCACATACAGACGCAATTGCAGGTCGTTCGGATTGCCATGCTCGTTGAAGTTGGAGAGCAACAGGGTTTTGAGCAACGGCTCGGCAAAAGCCTTGATGTCGTGCTGCAAATCGCCGAGCAATTCGTCCAGCCGCCCTTGCAGGCGCCAGCGCTCGTCGATGAGTTGCTTGAGATAGGCGCGATCCGCCGGTCGGGCTTTCAGATACCAGTCAGGGAACGTCGGCTGTATATCCACCGCCGTCAGGAGCCTGGCCCGTGGTGCTTCGGTAATCGCCTTGGGGATCAACGGTTTTATCCGTTGGTGATGAACGCCGTTGTCTTCCTTTGTTGCCGGGCTTGACGACCCTGTTGGATTGCTTCCTTGCAATTCAGGCATGTCTTGAACACCTTCAAACCATTGATTGGAGCCCTATGGTCATGCGCTTGTCCCGTGAACAAAAGCGCAAATAATCGTTGGTTGAATGTACAAAAACAGCCTTGGGCATTCGAAAATCCAGGTGCCGAAAATATCTATTTACCGCATCACACAACCACGAATGTGCCTGCTTTTATCGGCGGTGGTACTCACCAGAACGGGGTGAGGCAGGGGGATCGCGTTATCGTTCATCGCGAGCAAGCTCGCTCCTACAATGAATCATGCTGTTCACAAATCCTGTGTTCACAGCAATCACCTGCTCGCGAAAGCAACCTGACAGCCAATACAAAAACACCAAAACACTTACTCGATCACCAACCGCCCCAACCGCTGCTTGAGCATTCGATTTTCCGCCCGCAACTGCTGGACCTCTTCAAGCAGGTCCAGCGCCAGGGCGACGCCTTCCCATTCCAGCTCCAGATCGCGCCGCAGCTTGGCGGCGCGTTTGGCCAGCGTCAGTTCATAATCGGTGAAACGCCAATCCTTGGGCTGAGTTCCCTGCGGTTCGAGGATGCCGTGTTCGACGATCTCGATCACGTGCACGTCCGACAGTTCGGTCGCCTCGCAAAATTCTGCCAGGTCCAGTAGAACGATCACGGGGTCGCTCATGATTGGCTACTCCTTATGTCTGAATCAAAAATTCTCTCGCGGATCGAAAGCGGCTTTTTTCGCCAGTTCTTCCCACAATTCTTTGACGTCATGGTCGAGTTTTTTCGGCATCACTGCCTTGAGCTGCACGAACAGGTAGCCACGATGACCCGCCTTGTGCAGCAGACCATGGCCCTTGGCGCGCATGCGTTGGCCATTCTGGCTGCCGGCCGGAACCTTGAGATTGATCCTGCCGGTCAGGGTCGGCACAGCGACTTCGGTCCCCAGCGCCAGCTCCCACGGGGCCAGCGGCAAGGTGATGATCAGGTTCTCGCCTTCGACGTCGAATTTGGGGTGCGGCGCAAAACGGATGGTCAGGTACAGGTCGCCATTGGCCCCGCCACCGATGCCCGGCGCGCCCTGGCCCTTGAGGCGGATGCGTTCGCCGTCGGTCACGCCGGCGGGGATTTTCACGTTCAGGCTTTTGCTGGTGTTGCTGACATGCTGGCCGGCAGCGTTGTAATGCGGCACCTGGAAGCTGACTTTCTTCGATTCGGTCGAGAGGGTTTCTTCCAGAAAAACCGGTAATTCCATTTCCACGTCTTGCCCTCGACGCCCGGCACTTCGACCTGACCGCCCACCACCATCGAAACCCGGACCACGGTTGCCGAAAATCGAACTGAAGAAGTCCGAGAAATCGCCCGTGTCCTGACCACCACCACCGAAACCACCGCGGCTCTGCCAACCCGGCGGGCCCTGAAAGGGCTGACCGTGGTGGCCGTATTTGCGCAAGTCGTCGTATTCGGCGCGCTTGTCGGCGCTTTTCAGCGCTTCATAGGCTTCCGACGCATCCTTGAACTTGGACTCGGCGTCCTTTTCCTTGCTGACATCGGGGTGGTATTTGCGCGCCAGCTTTCGATAGGCGGCCTTGATCGCCTTATCGTCCGCGGTCGGCTCCACGCCGAGTATCTTGTAATAGTCTTTGAAGTCCATCGAGGGAATCACCATCCATTATCGAAATCGCGCCGCTCGGCCCAGCCTGCTCATGTTTGCAGCATCTGGATTGACCGATCTCAAAGTTGTGACCGGGCAGCGCATCAGAAGTTTATCGGCAGCAGGGCGCGGTTCTTGCAGTCGCCCCAAGGTACCAAAGCCTGTGCAGGGAAGTTTGGGGGTGATAGGGCATCTTTCAAGCGCTGATCACTGCAATTTAACGGATAGTCGGCCTTCGAATCTGCGCCGCACTGGCATACACTGCGCGGCCGTTTTTTAACCGGAACTTGAAAGACATGAAAAACGCATCTCCAGCCCGTGCCTGTGGTATCGACTTCGGCACGTCCAACTCCACTGTCGGCTGGCTGCGTCCCGGCATGGAAACGCTGATCGCGCTGGAGGACGACAAGATCACCCTGCCCTCGGTGGTCTTCTTCAATATGGAAGAACGCCGCCCGGTGTACGGCCGACTGGCGCTGCACGAGTACCTGGAAGGCTACGAAGGCCGGCTGATGCGCTCGCTCAAGAGCCTGCTGGGTTCCAAACTGATCAAGCACGACACCAGCGTCCTTGGTACGGCGATGCCGTTCAAGGACCTGCTCGGGCTGTTCATCAGCCAGCTCAAGAGCCGTGCCGAAGCTGCCGCCGGTCGAGAATTCGAAGAGGTGGTGCTGGGCCGTCCGGTGTTCTTTGTCGACGATGATCCGATGGCCGACAAGGAAGCTGAAGATACTTTGGCGGATGTGGCCCGCAAGATCGGTTTCAAGGAAGTCTCGTTCCAGTTCGAACCGATTGCCGCAGCGTTCGACTATGAGTCGACCATCGAAACGGAAGAGCTTGTCCTGATTGTGGACATCGGCGGTGGTACGTCGGACTTCTCTCTGGTGCGCCT
The DNA here is from genome assembly GCF_022014505.1 of Pseudomonas sp. PGPR40. NCBI lineage: Bacteria > Pseudomonadati > Pseudomonadota > Gammaproteobacteria > Pseudomonadales > Pseudomonadaceae > Pseudomonas > Pseudomonas sp. PGPR40. The sequence goes on from NZ_JAKLSP010000052.1 coordinate 18,326, forward strand.
GTCGCCTGAGCGCCGCAACCATGACAACCGTCACGACGACATCCTCGCCACCGGCGGTGTGCACATCGGCGGGACCGATTTCGACAAGCAGCTTAGCCTGCAAGGCCTGATGCCGCTGTTCGGCTACGGCAGCCGGATGAAAAGTGGCGCCTACATGCCCACCAGCCATCACATGAACCTGGCGACCTGGCACACCATCAACTCGGTGTACTCACAGAAGTCGAGCCTGGCCCTGGGCAGCATGCGCTACGACATCGAAGACACCGGCGGCATCGATCGCCTGTTCAAGCTGATCGAGCAGCGCGCCGGGCATTGGCTGGCCATGGAAGTGGAAGAAACCAAGATCCAGTTGACCCACACCGACAGCCGCCATGTGCCGCTGGATCGTATCGAGCCGGGGTTGAGCGTGGAACTGAGCCGGGCACTGTTTGAATCGGCCATCGACAACCTGCTGGAGCGGGTGCGCAACAGCGTGACCCAGTTGCTGAACGACGCCAACGTGCGGGTCGATCAGGTGAACACGGTGTTCTTCACCGGTGGTTCGAGCGGGATTCCGGCGCTGCGCAACAGCGTCTCGGCGATGTTGCCGAATGCGCGGCATGTGGAAGGGAACATCTTCGGCAGCATCGGCAGTGGTTTGGCGATCGAGGCGGCCAAGCGTTACGGCCCGATGGATTGACCTGATTGATCGTTCCCACGCTCTGCGTGGGAATGCCGCCATTGACGCTCTGCGTCTGCTGTTGAGGCTGTGACGCGGAGCGTCACGGGATGCATTCCCACGCAGAGCGTGGGAACGATCGGGCGGGGTTACACCATCCCCACCTGCTTCAACTCACTCTTCAGATACGCGTAATAAATCGGCCCCGCCACCACCCCCGGCAGGCCGAACGCGGCTTCGAACACCAGCATTGCCAGCAACAACTCCCACGACTTGGCACTGATCTGCCCGCCGACGATGCGCGCGTTGAGGAAGTATTCGAGTTTGTGGATAACAATCAGGTAACCCAACGCCGCCACCGCCACCCAGATCGACAACGACAAGCCGACGATGGTGATCAAGGTGTTCGACATCAGGTTGCCGATCACCGGCAACAAGCCGAGCAGGAAGGTCAGCACGATCAGGGTTTTGGTCAGCGGCAACTTGATCCCGAACATCGGCAGGACCACCGCGAGGAAAATCCCGGTGAAGAAGGTGTTGAGCAGGGAAATCTTGATCTGGGCAAAAACGATGTTGCGAAACGCCTGGACCAACAGGTGCAAACGGTCGAACAGCGCCGCGGCCAAGGGCTTGCGCTTGGTCACGTCCGGCGCTCGCTGCAATGCGATGATCGCCCCCAGCACCATGCCGATCAGCAGCGTCACGAACATGTGCGCCGCGTCCTTGCCCACCAGTTGCAAGTCACTGAGATGCTTGCTCATCCACTCGCCGATGGCCACGCGAAACTCAGCGGCACTGGCCGGCAAATAAGCGTCGATGAACGGCGGCAACTGCCCGCGCGCGCGGTCGACCACGACCATGAATTTATCGAGAGAAGCGCCAGGGTTTTCCGCCTCGTGCAGCAGAAAACTGATCGCACCGGCAAAGATCAGCGCCAGCACGCTGACCACCAATGTCCCCAGCAACGCCACCGCCAACCAGCGCGCACGGCGGCCTTCGATCAGCCGCTGCAATTGCGGCGTGAGCATGTTGACCAGTTCGAACACCAACAACCCGGCCAGCAGGCTGGGCAGCAATCGCAGAGGTAGCACCAACAGCAAACCACCAAAAATGATGACCCAGCTGATGAACAACAAGACCTGACGCTGAGAAAACGCTGACATACAGCCTCAAAACGAACGACGTAAAAGGATTGGCAGTCTGCCAGCGTTCCGGCGCCGAAGCGAGCACACACGAACCTGTGGGAGCGAGCCTGCTCGCGATAGCATCACCGCGGTCCTCCGTGATATTGAGTCGCCTGCATCGCGAGCAGGCTCGCTCCCACAATGCTTATTTTTTCTTCAGGCATTCGCTCATGAAGGTTTGGCGCGCATCACCCGTGAGGGCCTGGGTGGCAGCGGTCGCGTTGCAGGTCTTCATCTTTTCTTGTTGAGGGGTCAGGGGCTTGGCGGCATCGGCGGCCGGCGCGGCTTTGAGGCAGGTGCTCATGAAGGCTTTGCGCTCGTCGCCCTTGAGGCTTTTTGCGGTAGCGTCAGCATTGCAGGTAGTCATTTTATTCTGCTGGGCAGTGGCGGCGAAACCTTGGGAGCAGAGCAGCAAACCGACCATCAACAATGGGGCACGCAACATCTTCATGGAGTCTTCTCCTTGTTACCGCACCGATGGATGCGGCCTTGTTTCGGAGTGTAGACAAAGCCTGTTACACGTTCACCTGCTATCGAGGTGGCTGCGTCGATATTGCTCAGGTGTGCACCCGGCCTGACGCTGAAACATCGCGATGAATGCCGAGCCGGTGCTGTAGCCCATGTCGAAGGCGATTTCCTGAATGCTGCGCTGGCTGTCCAGCGCCTCGATCGCCGCCAGAAACCGCAATCAGAGGCAAATTGTCTGGATCGCAGTATAGGCATTGATACAGACAAGCGGATAATCACCCTTCATTAACGTTCTGGTTTTTCCCGATGCAATACGCTTATCCCCTGCTGGCCATTTTCATTTGGGCCGGCAACACCGTGATCAACAAACTCGCGGTCGGCGCGATCTTTCCCGCCGAAATCGGCTTCTACCGCTGGTTGCTGGCCGCAATCCTGTTCACGCCTTTCATGCTTAAACCGGTGATCGCCCACTGGCCGTTGATCCGCCCGAACCTGGGCAGGATTTTCATCCTCGGCGTGCTCGGTATGGCGGTTTATCAAAGCCTGGCCTACTTCGCCGCGACGCTGACCTCAGCCACCAACATGGGGATCATTCTGTCGCTGATGCCGTTGATGTCGCTGGCCATGGCGATTGTCAGCCTCGGCCAACGCCTGACCGCCGGCGCACTGGCCGGCGCGGTGTTGTCGTTTGCGGGAGTCTTGGTGGTGGTGTCGTCCGGCAGCCTTGCCGCGTTGCTGGAGCACGGGGTGAACCTGGGTGACGCGATGATGCTGATCGCCACGCTGGCGTATGCGATTTACAGCACCCTACTGAAAAAGTGGCAGCTACGTTTGCCGCCGCTGGTGTTGTTGTATTTGCAGGTGTTGGTCGCGGTGGTGGTGCTGTTTCCGCTGTTTCTCGCCTCACCGAAAATCGGCCCGACCCTGCAGAACATTCCGCTGGTGCTCTACGCCTGCCTGCTGGCCTCGATGCTTGCGCCGTTGGCGTGGATGCAGGCCGTGGTGCGTCTGGGGCCGAGCCGGACCACGCTGTTTTTCAATTTGCTGCCGTTGATTACGGCGCTGATTGCGGCGGTGGTGCTGCATGAGCAGTTGGCGCTGTATCACCTGGTGGGTGGGGTGTTGACGTTGGGTGGGGTGATTCTTTCCGAGCGCTGGACGACGGTGCTGGGCCGTAAGGTGAGTGTTGTCTGATCTGACGCTTTCGCGAGCAAGCCCGCTCCCACATTATTTGATCGGCGTTGCCTGTCTAAACGCGGTCAACTGTGGAGCGGGCTTGCTCGCGAAGAACGATGACACGGTCTGACAGCTAAACCCCGGCCCCCTGCGATTGCCCACTAAGCTTTCGCAGGGGGCCTATCGGAGACCGTTGCCATGAAAGTAGCTATTGCCGCCATCGACCTGGGAAAACACACCTTTCATCTGCATGCACAAGATGATC
>NZ_JAKLSP010000053.1:0-17070 GCF_022014505.1 Pseudomonas sp. PGPR40
CATCAAAAACAGTATTGCAGAAAAGGGGGTAACCATAGATGTGGGAGCGGGCTTGCTCGCACAGGGGACTTGCAGTGTTTGATGGTTACTTGCAGACGTCAGCGATAGCCTCGGCCAGCAAGTCCAGACGCGTCGCATCAATCCCTGCCACGTTCGCCCGGCCGGAGCTGACCATATAAACGCTATGGTGTTCGCGCAGTTGCTTGACTTGCTCCGGCGACAAACCGGTATAGGAAAACATCCCGCGTTGCACACCGATGTGCGCAAATCGCTCGCGCAAGCCGTGGGGTTCAAGCGCTTCGACCAGACCGCTGCGCAACTGGGCGATGCGCAAACGCATGGCTTCCACTTCGTCGGCCCAGCGGCTTTTCAGCTCAGGGTCGCCAAGGATGGTCGCGACCACGGCGGCGCCATGATCCGGTGGCGTCGACCACAGGTTACGGGCGATGTTGGCCAGTTGGCTGCGGATATCCACCAGTTTGTCGGCGGTTTGTGCGCAGACAATCAGTGCGCCGGTGCGGTCGCAGTACAGGCCGAAGTTCTTCGAGCAGGAGCTGGTGATCAGCACTTCCGGCAACTCGGCGGCGAACAGCCGGGTCGACCAGGCATCTTGCTCCAGGCCATCGCCGAAACCCTGATAGGCGAAGTCGATCAGTGGCAGCAAATCGCGACTGCGCACCACGTCCAGCACCCGACGCCAATCGTCATGGGACAGGTCGAAGCCGGTCGGGTTATGGCAGCAGGCATGCAACAGCACCACATCGCCCTTGGGGGCTTCATTGAGCACCGCTAGCATCGCTTCCACATCGAGACGGTTATCGCTGCCCGCGTACGGGTAATGACTGACCTTGACCCCGGCCGCCGCAAAAATGGTTTCGTGGATCGGCCAGGTCGGGCTGCTCAACCACACACCACGGCCCGGCAGGCATTGGGCGATGAAGTCGGCGCTCAAACGCAATGCGCCAGTGCCGCCCGGCGTTTGAGTGGCGCCGGCCCGTTGTTCGGCAATCAGCGCCGAGTCAGCGCCAAGCACCAATTCGTTGATGACCTTGCCGAATGCCACATTGCCGTGGCCGCCGATGTAGGTCTTGGTGGATTGACGCTCCACCAGACGCAGCTCGGCGAGCTTCACCGCTTCGGGGATTGGCGTCAGGCCCTGGGCGTCTTTATAGACACCCACGCCGAGGTCGAATTTGCGCGCGTTGGGGTCCAGCGCATAGGCCTCCATCAGGCCCAGAATCGGGTCGCCGGGTACTCGACCGATGGCGTCGAAATGCATTATTTGCGGCCCTCGGCGTTCTTCGCCACTTCGTCAGTGCGCGCGGCCATGATGAAGTCGTTGCGGTGCAGGCCTTTGATGGAGTGGCTCCACCAGGTCACGGTGACTTTGCCCCACTCGGTCAGCAGGCCTGGGTGGTGACCTTCGGCCTCGGAGATTTCACCGACGGCGTTGGTGAATGCCAAGGCGTGCTTGAAGTTCTTGAACAGGAATACTTTTTCCAGCTGCATCACGCTGTCACGGACTTCGATGTTCCAGTCAGGGATCTGCTTGATCAGGATCGGCAGTTCTTCGTCGCTGACCTGAGGGGCATCGGCGCGGCAGGCTTCGCAATGGGCTTGGTTTAATGTGGACATGATGGGTTCCTGAAATCGAATTATTGGAAATCGGCCGTCAGTGTCACCACGCTAAACCAAAGCGGTGGTTCCTGACAGGCTCACTTGATTCTAAAAGCTGCGGCTCACGCAGCTTTTGGCGGAAATTTCGGTGCGCGCAACCCCAACTGCATGCCTTGCTTGACCATGCCCATGATGTCTTCGTGGGCCAGATCGAACAGGCGCTTGAGGTTCGGCAGAACAAAGTACAGCGGTTGCAGAATGTCGATGCGGTATGGCGTGCGCATACATTCCAGCGGATCGAAGGCCTGATGCTCCGGCTCGTCCGACAGGCTGTAAACAGTCTCTTTTGGCGAGGACAGAATACCGCCGCCATAGATGCGCAGGCCTTGTGGCGTGTCGACCAGGCCGAACTCGATGGTCATCCAGTACAGGCGCGCCAGGTACACGCGTTCTTCCTTGGAAGCCTGTAGGCCGAGTTTGCCGTAGGTGTGGGTGAATTCGGCAAACCAAGGGTTGGTCAGCAGCGGACAGTGGCCAAAGATCTCGTGGAAAATGTCCGGTTCTTGCAGGTAATCCAGCTCTTCGCGGGTACGAATAAACGTCGCCACTGGGAACTGCTTGTTCGCCAGTAATTCGAAAAAGGTCTGGAAGGGAATCAGGGCGGGGACTCGGGCAACCTGCCAGCCGGTGGTTTCACCGAGGACCTTGTTGATTTCACCGAGTTGCGGAATGCGGTCGTGGGGCAGACCGAGTTTTTCGATACCGTCCAGGTATTCCTGGCACGCACGGCCCTCGACCACTTTCAGTTGGCGAGTGATCAGCGTGTTCCACACCGCATGTTCTTCGGCGGTGTAGTCGATAAAACCTTGCGCATCGGGCTCACGAGCCACGTATTGCGTCTGCTTCATGCTGCTCTCCTGCTAGGGGATTCGTTCTTGTTGTGTGTACAGCTATAGACCTAGAAATACCCCAAGGATTGCGTTGTTGCAGCAGGTGATCCAGCCCGTGCGTAGGAAAATTCTGTGATTATCGTAAAATTTTCGTTACGGTTTGGCCTCTGTGGCGCAGGCATTGCATTTTCCGGGTTTGAAAAGCGCTCTACCTGTCACATAATCTTGACGACTAACTGAGCCGCTCGGCAAAAAATACTGTAGGAGCGAGCTTGCTCGCGAAAGCGGTCTGTCTGATACATCGATGTTGGATGGTCCAACGCTTTCGCGAGCAAGCTCGCTCCTACAGCTTCGCGCTTGGCATCGGTCTAATTCACCGCTTTTTCGGGCCTTTATATGCGCATCAAAGTTCACTGCCAGAACCGCATCGGTATCCTGCGCGACATTCTCAACCTGTTGGTCGAGTACGGGATCAACGTCGCCCGCGGCGAAGTGGGCGGTGAGCATGGCAATGCGATCTATCTGCACTGCCCGAACCTGATCAACATTCAGTTCCAGGCGTTGCGTCCGAAATTCGAGGCCATTGCCGGGGTATTCGGCGTCAAGCGCGTAGGGCTGATGCCCAGCGAGCGTCGGCACATGGAGCTCAATGCCTTGCTCGGGGCTCTGGAGTTTCCGGTGCTGTCGATCGACATGGGCGGCTCCATCGTCGCGGCCAACCGTGCAGCGGCGCAGTTGCTCGGGGTGCGGGTGGATGAAGTACCGGGAATTCCGCTGTCGCGCTACGCCGAGGATTTTGATTTGCCGGAACTGGTGCGCGCCAACAAGTCGCGGATCAACGGCTTGCGGGTGAAGGTCAAGGGTGACGTGTTTCTCGCCGACATCGCGCCGCTGCAATCGGAGCATGACGAAAGCGAGGCCATGGCCGGTGCGGTGTTGACGCTGCACCGGGCGGACCGGGTAGGCGAGCGCATTTATAACGTGCGCAAGCAGGAGTTGCGTGGGTTCGACAGCATTTTCCAAAGCTCGAAAGTGATGGCGGCGGTTGTTCGCGAAGCGCGGCGTATGGCGCCGTTGGATGCGCCGCTATTGATAGAAGGTGAAACCGGCACTGGTAAGGAGTTGTTGGCGCGGGCCTGTCATCTGGCGAGCCCGCGTGGGCAATCACCGCTGATGGCGCTCAACTGCGCCGGTCTGCCGGAGTCCATGGCCGAGACCGAACTGTTCGGCTACGGCCCCGGCGCCTTCGAAGGGGCGCGGGCCGAAGGCAAACTCGGGCTGTTGGAGCTGACGGCGGGCGGTACGTTGTTTCTCGACGGCGTCGGCGAAATGAGCCCGCGCTTGCAGGTGAAATTGCTGCGGTTTCTGCAGGACGGTTGTTTCCGTCGTGTCGGCAGTGATGAAGAGGTTTATCTGGATGTGCGGGTGATCTGCGCGACTCAAGTGGACTTGTCCGAGCTGTGCGCTCGCGGTGAGTTTCGCCAGGATTTGTACCATCGCTTGAACGTGCTTTCGTTGCATATCCCGCCGCTGCGCGAATGCCTCGACGGATTGGCACCGCTGGTTGAGCACTTCCTCGATCAGGCCAGTCGGCAGATCGGTTGCCCGTTGCCGAAACTGGCGCCGGCGGCGATGGATAGGCTCAGTCACTATCACTGGCCGGGTAATGTGCGGCAGTTGGAAAACGTACTGTTTCAGGCGGTTTCCCTGTGCGACGGCGGCACCGTCAAAGCCGAGCATATTCGTCTGCCGGATTACGGCGTGCGTCAGCCGCTCGGCGATTTTTCCCTTGAGGGCGGGCTTGACGAGATTGTCGGGCGCTTCGAGAAAGCGGTGCTGGAGCGCTTATATTCCGAGCATCCGAGCAGTCGGCAATTGGGCAAGCGGTTGGGGGTTTCGCATACCACCATTGCCAACAAGTTGCGTGAGTACGAAGTCGGTAAAGACAACACCTGACTGATCGTTCCCACGCTCTGCGTGGGAATGCAGCCCGGGACGCTCCGCGTCCCAAAAGCGGACGCAGAGCGTCCATTGAGGCATTCCCACGCAGAGCGTGGGAACGATCAGGTGACGGAAACTGAGGATTGCCGCGAAGCGGCATGACACCGCCGGTTTTTCGTCTTCGATACATTCCCCCAATCCCCTCTAAACCCCTCAAGTCCTTTGTTTGCCGGGCCCGGCGCCGCCAGAAAAAAGTTGGTCTGCTAATTGCTTATGGCTCAGCAGTACAGCGGTGGGCGGCAAACGTCCGGCATGCAGAGGAAAGAGTGTGGACAAGTACCTTTATGTGGCAATGACCGGCGCCAGCCAGAATGCACTGGCGCAGAAGGCTCATGCCAACAACCTGGCGAACATCTCTACCAACGGTTTTCAGAAGGACTTGGAGCAAGCCCGTTCGATGCCGGTATTTGGTGACAGCTTTCCGGCGCGTGCGTTTGCCATGAGCGAACGTCCGGCCACCGACTTCTCCGCAGGCTCGCTGGTGGAAACCGGTCGCGACCTCGATGTCGCGGTGCAAGGCAACGGCTGGATCGCCGTGCAGAACCCCGATGGCGGTGAAAGCTACGTGCGCACCGGCAGCTTGAACGTTGATGCTCTGGGCGTGCTGCGCGCCGGCAATGGTATGCCGGTGATTGGCAATGGCGGGCCGATTGCCGTGCCGCCTGAGCAGCAGATCGAAGTCGGCGAAGACGGCACCATCAGCATCCGTGCGATGGGCGAAGGCCCACGGGTGATGGCCGAAGTCGACCGCATCAAACTGGTCAACCCGGACTTCAAAAACATGACCAAGGGCCTGGACGGTTCGATCCATACCAAGGACGGCAAGCCGGCGCAGGCCGATGCCAACGTCAGACTGGTCTCCGGATTCCTCGAGTCGAGCAACGTCAATGCCGTGGAAGAAATGACCTCGGTGCTGGCGCTGGCCAAGCAGTTCGAGCTGCACATCAAGATGATGAACACCGCCAAAGACGATGACCAGGCCATGGCTCGGGTCTTGCAGATCAGCTAATTATCAGAACGTCGCGCCGTAAAACAGGCGCACGAGGAGAATCGAATGCTTCCGGCTCTATGGGTTGCCAAAACAGGTCTGTCCGCCCAGGACACCAACCTCACCACCATTTCCAACAACCTGGCGAACGTGTCGACCACGGGTTTCAAACGTGACCGCGCCGAGTTCCAGGATTTGCTGTATCAGATCAAACGCCAGCCAGGCGCCCAGTCGACCCAAGACAGCGAGTTGCCGTCGGGTCTGCAAGTGGGTACCGGTGTGCGCATCGTCGGCACCCAGAAAAACTTCACCGCCGGTAGCCTGCAAACCACCGAGCAGCCGTTGGACATGGCCATCGACGGTCGCGGTTTCTTCCAGATCCTGCAGCCGGACGGCACTACGTCCTACACCCGTGACGGTACGTTTCACCTCGATTCCAACGGCCAGATCGTCAACGCCAGTGGCTTCGCCCTGGAGCCGGCGATTGTCATTCCGAACGACGCCCAGACCTTCACCGTCGGCCGTGACGGCACCGTGTCCATCACCGTTGCCGGCAACCCGGCCTCCCAGGTGATCGGCAACCTGCAAACCGCCGATTTCATCAACCCGGCCGGTCTGCAAGCAGTGGGTAACAACCTGTTCCTGGAAACCGCTGCCAGCGGCGCGCCGCAAGTCGGCACCCCGGGCCTCGCCGGTTTTGGCACCACGCTGCAGAACACCCTGGAAACGTCCAACGTCAGCACCGTTGAAGAGATGGTCAACATGATCACCACTCAGCGCGCCTACGAGATGAACTCCAAGGTGATCTCCACCGCCGACCAGATGCTCTCGTTCGTAACGCAGAATCTGTAATCAAGTCTATGAGGCGGCCATGAGGTCGCCTGCAGCACCGTGAGGTAGGGTCATGAATCGCTTTGTATCTGTTCTGGCACTGAGTGGGGTCGTTGTCCTTGCGGGCTGCGTCGCTCCGCCGCCCAAGCCCAATGACCCTTACTACGCCCCGGTGTTGCCGCGCACGCCGCTGCCGGCTGCCGCCAATAACGGCTCGATTTATCAGGCCGGTTTCGAACAGAACCTGTACAGCGACCGCAAGGCATTCCGGGTCGGTGACATCATCACCATCACCCTGAACGAGCGCACCCAGGCGAGCAAGAACGCCAATTCGCAGATCGACAAGAACAGCAAGACCGACATCGGTCTGAGTTCGTTTTTCGGGGGCGGCCTGAGCACCAGTGATCCAGTGGGCAGCGGTAGCCTGAGTCTGGACGTCGGTTATGAAGGTGACCGTGCCACCAAGGGCGACAGCAAATCCGGCCAGAGCAACAGCCTCACCGGTTCGATCACCGTGACCGTCGCCGACGTGTTGCCCAACGGCATCATCGCCGTGCGCGGCGAGAAGTGGCTGACCCTCAACACCGGCGATGAGCTGGTGCGCATTGCCGGCCTGGTTCGCGCCGATGACATCGCCACCGACAACACCGTGTCGTCGACCCGCGTCGCCGATGCACGCATCACCTATTCGGGCACCGGTGCGTTTGCCGATGCGAGTCAGCCAGGCTGGTTCGACCGTTTCTTCCTCAGCCCGCTGTTCCCTTTCTAGGTGGCTACGTTGAATCTGAAAAGCCTTATGGTGGGCGTCCTGTTGCTGTCCGTGGCCTTCGACGCTCAAGCCGAGCGGCTGAAGGACATCGCCAGTATTTCCGGCGTGCGTTCCAACCAATTGATCGGCTACGGCCTGGTGGTCGGGCTTAACGGCACCGGTGACCAGACGACCCAGACCCCGTTCACCCTGCAGACCTTCAACAACATGCTTTCGCAGTTCGGCATCAAGGTGCCGGCCGGTTCCGGCAACGTGCAGTTGAAGAACGTCGCGGCAGTGTCGATCAGTGCCGACTTGCCAGCGTTCGCCAAGCCGGGTCAGCAGGTGGATATCACCGTGGCGTCCATCGGTAACTCCAAGAGCCTGCGTGGCGGCACCTTGTTGCTGACGCCGCTCAAAGGTATCGATGGCAACGTCTACGCTGTCGCTCAGGGCAACCTGGTGGTTGGCGGTTTCGACGCTGAAGGTCGTGACGGTTCGAAGATCACTGTCAACGTTCCGTCTGCCGGTCGCATCCCCGGCGGTGCATCGGTCGAGCGTGCCGTGCCAAGCGGTTTCAATCAGGGCAACAGCCTGACCCTGAACCTCAACCGTTCGGACTTCACCACCGCCAAGCGCATCGTCGACAAGATCAACAACATGCTTGGCCCTGGCGTCGCTCAGGCCATCGACGGTGGTTCGATCCGCGTGACTGCGCCACTCGATCCGAGCCAGCGGGTCGACTATTTGTCGATCCTCGAAAACCTTGAAGTCGACCCGGGTCAGGCGGTGGCGAAAGTCATCATCAACTCGCGCACCGGCACCATCGTGATCGGCCAGAACGTCAAGGTTTCCCCGGCCGCCGTGACCCACGGCAGCTTGACCGTGACCATCACCGAAGACCCGATCGTCAGCCAGCCCGGCCCTTTGTCCAACGGGCAGACGGCGGTCGTGCCGCGCTCGCGGGTCAACGCTCAGCAAGAAGCCAAGCCGATGTTCAAGTTCGGCCCGGGCACCACCCTCGACGAAATCGTCCGCGCGGTGAACCAGGTCGGCGCGGCACCGGGTGACTTGATGGCGATCCTCGAAGCGCTGAAGCAGGCTGGCGCATTGCAAGCCGACCTGATCGTGATCTGAGGACGGCGACCATGGATATGCGCAAAAGCGGTCTGGTCAGCAGCAGCGATTCAGGTTCTTACTCGGACCTGAACCGTCTGAGCCAGCTCAAGGTCGGCGACAAGAACAGCGATGCGAACATGCGCAAAGTAGCGCAGGAATTCGAATCGCTGTTCCTCGGTGAAATGCTCAAGTCCATGCGCTCGGCCACCGAAGCGCTGGGCCAGGACAATCCGCTCAACACCCCGGCAGCCAAGCAATACCAGGAAATGTACGACCAGCAGTTGGCCGTTTCCCTGTCCCGCGAAGGCGGCGGTATTGGTTTGGCGGACGTGCTGCTGCGCCAGATGTCGAAGAACAAGCCGATGGCGCCGGGTGAGGCCGCGGCAGCGTCTGCCGCCAAGCAGGCTGCCGCGAAAGCCGCCGTGGAAACGCCGATTGCCGCCGGTACGGTCGCCACCAACGGGCCGCTGTCGCGCCTTAATGGTGAACGTCCGTTGTGGGCTTCGCGTTCGGTGAAGTCGCCAGCAAGCGCGGGCGAGGGCGCTCATCGCAATGACATGGCGCTGATCAATCAGCGGCGTCTGGCGTTGCCGCCGAAACTGGCCGACCGTTTGCTCGCCGGGCTGGTGCCGTCCGCGTCGACTGCAACGACTGCCACAACGGTGCAGAACAATATCCAATTGCCGCAGAGCACCAAGACCGGTTCCGGCCCCCTGTACAACGGCGATTGGCTGGTTTCGCAAACGGATACAGCATCCAGCGGACGGCTGCAGATTCATGGTCGCGCCATGGCTCAAATACCCTTGGCGCCGGCGAAGAAAGCCTTCAGTTCCGCCGACGAATTCGTCAACACCATGCTGCCGATGGCTAAAGAAGCTGCCAACCGAATCGGTGTCGATCCGCGTTACCTGGTGGCTCAGGCGGCCCTGGAAACCGGTTGGGGCAAATCGGTCATGCGCGCCCAGGATGGCAGCAGCCACAACCTGTTTGGCATCAAGGCCAGCAGTAACTGGAAGGGCGATTCGGCGCGGGCGATCACCAGCGAATTCAGGAATGGCGAGAGGGTCAAGGAGACGGCGGAGTTCCGTGCCTACGCCTCTTACAAGGACAGCTTCCATGACCTTGTGACGCTGCTGCAAAGCAATAATCGCTATCAAGATGTGCTGAAGTCGGCCGATAACCCAGAACAGTTTGTACGCGAGTTGCAAAAAGCCGGGTATGCCACCGACCCGGATTACGCAAGCAAGATTTCGCAGATAGCCAAGCAGATGACGAGTTACCAAAACTACGCTGCGGCAGGCGCTTCCACCACGCCTCTATAGGCACAAGGTATAAGGTTTGAACCATGAGTTTGCTCAATATCGGGATGTCGGGTTTATCCGCTAGCCAAACCTCGTTGATGGTGACCGGCAATAACATTGCCAACGCCGACACGGCCGGCTACTCGCGTCAGCAAACCGTGCAGGGCAGCAAGGCCTCGAATCAGTTCGGCAATCTCTACATTGGCAGCGGTACGACCCTCGCCGATGTGCGTCGGGTGTACAACAGCTACCTCGATGCGCAACTGCAGACCACCACCTCGCTCAACAGCGACTCGGCGGCTTACGCCGGGCAGATCAGCCCGCTCGATGCGTTGCTGTCGGACAGCGGCACCGGCCTCAATGGCGCCCTGACCAAGTTCTTCGCTTCGGTACAGAACGTCAACGCCAAGCCCGGCGACGATGCTTCCCGCCAACTGCTGCTCAGCGATGCGCAAGCCTTGAGCAACCGGTTCAACTCGATCTCCAGCCAGCTGACGACACAGAACGCCAACATCAACGGCAACCTGGAGGACATGGCTGATCAGGTCAACAAACTGGCCACCACGGTGGCCCAGTTGAACCAGAAAATTTCCGAAATTTCCAACGCCGGCGGCCAGCCCAACGACTTGCTCGATGCGCGCAATGACGCCGTACGTCAATTGTCGACTTTCACCGGCGCGCAAGTGATCGAACGGGGCGGTAACCTCGACATTTACCTGGGCAGCGGTCAGCCGCTGGTCATGGGCAGCACTGCCAGCAAGCTGGAAGTGGTGCCGAGCAAAAATGACCCGTCGCGTTCGGCCGTTCAGCTCAATCGCGGCTCGAGCACCATCGACATCACCTCGGTGATCACCGGTGGCGAGATGGGCGGCTTGTTGCGCTATCGCAGCACCGTGCTGGACCCGGCCATGAATGAGCTGGGGCGTGTAGCGCTGGTCGTCGCCGATCAGATGAACACCATCCAGGCCCAAGGCATCGACAAGAACGGTGACTTCGGTTCGAACCTGTTCGGCAGCATCAACAGTGCTTCGCAAATGGCTCAGCGCAGCATCGCCACGGTCGGCAACAGCACGGGCTCGGGCAACTTCGACGTGACCATCGAGGACAGCGGCGCGCTGACCCTCAACGATTACAAGGTCACGTTCACCAGCGCCACGGCCTACACCTTGCAGCGCCTGCCTGAAGGCACCGCCATGGGCGCGTTCAGTACGCTGACCACGCCGCCGCCGGTGATCGATGGTTTCTCCATGACACTCTCGGGTGGCACCGCAGCCGCGGGTGACACTTTCAGAATCACCCCGACCCGCAACGCGGCAACCAACATCAAGACCGAGATGACCGACCCCCAGCGTCTGGCCATCGCAGCACCGTTGGGTGCGGCAATCGCTTCTGGCGGCAGCGGTACATTGACGATTCCGGCCAGCGGTCAACCGACCCTGACCATGCCGTTCGATATCTACGACTCGGCTACCACCCTGGCCATTCAGAACGGCCTGAAGACTTCGACGCCGGTCAAAGTGGTGTTCGGTGCCACCGGTGGCACCACCCAGACTTATCAGTTGCTCGACGCCCAGGGTAATGAACTCAGCAACGGCACCATCGTACCTGGCCAGAACAATACGCTGAGCCTGACCATTCCACTGGTCGATGCCAGCGGTGCGGCGATCAATGATCCGGGACCGCCCATCGTGCAGCGCACTGCTACGTTCGACATGACCGTGGCCGGTTCGCCAGGTGACGGCACCGCGATCAACGTGACGCTCAGCCAGCCGGGCACGCTGGACAACCGCAACGGCACCGTACTGGCCGGCTTGCAGACCCGGAAGACCGTGGATACCGGTTCGGCCAGCAGTGGTATTTCCCTGACCGACGCTTACGGCAAGCTGGTCGAGGGCGTCGGCGCCAAGGCCGCACAAGGCAAGCTCGACAGCGCTGCCACCGAAGCAATCCTGGCCAATGCCAAGACCGCTCGCGATTCGCTGTCGGGTGTCGACCTCGATGAGGAAACCGGCAACCTGGTCAAATATCAGCAGTACTACACCGCGTCCTCGCAGATCATCAAGGCTGCGCAGGAAACCTTCAGCACACTGATCAATAGTCTTTAAGGAGTCGTAGCTCATGCGCATTTCTACCGCCCAGTTTTACGAGTCCTCGGCTGCCAACTATCAGAAGAATTTCGCCAACGTGGTCAAGAGCAGCGAAGAGGCCAGCAGCCTGGTTCGCATCAAAACCGCCGCTGACGATCCGGTCGGCGCTTCGCGTTTGCTGCAATTGGGGCAGCAGGCTTCGATGCTCGATCAGTACGAGGCCAACGCCACGACCATCAAGGCGACCCTCGGTACCGCCGAAGCGGTGATGAACAGCATCGGCAACGTATTGCAGCGTGCCAGGGAGCTGGCCGTTGGCGCGGGCAGCGCCGGTTATACGGACGCCGACCGCCAGGCCAATGCTTCGGAGCTGGGGCAGATCGAAGAGCAATTGCTGAGCCTGATGAATAGCAAGGACGAGAACGGCAAATACATCTTCGCCGGCTCCAAGGGCGACACCGTGCCGTTCACGCGCAACAACGATGGCACCTACAGCTACAACGGTGACCAGGTAACGCTTGACCTGGCGATCGGCGACACCATGTCGATGGCCACCAACAGCACCGGTTGGGATGCGTTCCAGCAAGCGATCAATACCAGCCGTAGTCAGGTCACCATGACTGCACCGGCGGTGGATGACGGTCGAGTGGTTCTTTCCAACGGCCAGGTGTCGTCAGGTGTTACTTACAACAACAAGTTCCGCAGCGGCGAGCCTTACACCGTCGATTTCATCAGCGGCACTCAGTTGAAAATTACCGACTCGGCTGGCAATGACGTGACCGCCGAAGCCAGTCAGGGCGGTGCGTTCGATCCTTCCACCAAATCCGGCCAGGCCGTCACTTTCCGTGGTGTCGAGCTGACCCTGAATATCAATCTGGGTGCCGGTGAAACCGCGGCTACTGTGTTGCCGGGTCATAGCTTTACGCTGGCAGCCAAGCCTGACACCTTCACTTCCACCCGCAGTCCAGGCAACCCGTCGACGGCGCAAGTCAGCGGTAGCAGCATCACCAACCCGGTCAACTACCACGCCAGTTTCCCGACCGGCTCGGCGATCCTGAAATTCACCAGTGCCACTGACTTTGAACTGTACGCAGCACCTTTGACCGCCAACAGCAAGCCGGTGTCTACCGGGACCATGACCGGCAGCGTCGCCACCGCATCGGGTGTGAACTTCACCGTGAGTGGTACCCCGGCTGCCGACGATCAGTTCAGCATCGCGGTCAATACTCACCAAACCCAGAACATTCTGGACACGGTGAGTCAGTTGAAAACCGCACTGAATACGCCAACCAACGGTGATGCCATCGCCACTCAGAAATTGCAGGCATCATTAGCTTCCGGCATTGCCAACCTGGCCAGCGGCACCGATCAGTTGTCCAGCGCCTTGAGTTCGGTCGGTGGTCGCGGTGCTGCCCTGCAAACCCAGAGCGATACTAACCAAAGCCTGATCCTGGCCAACGCCCAGACCCAATCGTCGATCCGTGATTCCGATGCGGCTGATGTCATGACCCGTCTGACCTTGCAGCAAACCATGCTGCAAGCTTCGCAATTGGCCTTCAGCAAGATTGCTCAGTTGGGCCTGTTCAACAAGGTTTGAGTCTGTGCCTGCCGAGCTGCCAACCGTCTTTTTTTTAAGCGGTTCCGGGGCCTCTGCCTGAAAGGGTAGGGGCCCGCCGCTCGAGAGTTTCCCGCCGTGAATCAACGCCCCCTCGTCAGCATCGTTATCCCTGCCTTCAGCCCGCGCTTCTTCAACCAGGCATTGGAAAGTGCGCTCACCCAGACCTACGAGCATGTCGAAATCGTCATCTGTGACGATTCGCCCGGTGATGAAATCCGCACTATCGTGGAGGGTTTCCTCAAGCCGGCTCACCCGGTTCGCTACTTGCGTAACTCGCAGCGGTTGGGGTTGCAGAAGAACATATTGCGTTGCGTCGAAGAAGCCCGGGGCGAGTTCATCAAAGTGCTGTGCGATGACGATCGTCTGTTTGCGCCCAGCGTTGCCTTGCAGGCCCAGGTGTTGATCGATCACCCCGACGTCAATCTGGTGTTTGCCCTGCGGATGCTCAGCGATGCCGGCAATTTTCTGCTGCCGTCGCGGGTGGACAACAGCCGCTTTTGTCCGACCGATGCGTTGCTCAAGGGTGACGATATGCTGGCGATTTTCGAAGGCGCGCCAAAGAATTTCCTCGGCAATTTCAGCGCTACCCTGATGCGTCGCGCTGATGTGCTGGAGCTGTTGCCGACCTTGATCCAGGAAGGCTCGGGGTTCGTCGCCATGCTCGATTTCGCCTTGTTCGTATGCCTGATGCGCCGCGCTAACCTGGTGTCGCTCAGCACCGTGCTAAGCACCGAGCGTCTGTATACAGAGCGATTGAGCCGGACCCCGGAGATGCTCAAGGCTGCCAAAGTCGAGTGGAGCTGGCTGGCGCAGATGCTCGCGGTACGCAGTGGCGAATCGGCGCCGGCATCAGGCTGGGTTCGCTATATCGACCTGGCCAAAGTCACTGATCAACCCCACGCCTGGGAAGAGTTGTGTGTGGCGCGGATCCTTGGCAACCGCAGCACGGTGGTCAATGGTCGAGTCGGTGGGAAGAGCGAGAGTTACGCCGACTTCTATCGCGAGTGGCTGGCGATCCGCAGGTTCTCGCAAGTCGAACAACAGTTCATGCCGCAGCGCATCGACAGCTGGGCGTTTCGCCCGCAGATCGTGCCGATCGTCATCGACAGCGGTGCCGACGGCGCAGCGCTGAAAACTACATTGCACAGCATCAGTGCTCAGCTGTATGCGCCTCAGGCAGTGGTGGTGTTGTCCGATGCGCACTGTGATGCCGATGATCGTATCATTCAGTTGCCGTTCCAGTCGGACTGGGCGCAACAGCTCAATGCCGTGGTCCCGCAACTGGAAGGTGCTCACTGGTTTTACCTGTTGCGGGCCGGCGACACCTTGCGTGAGTCGGCGCTGTTGATTCTGGCGGAGCGCATCGCCGGGTCGCCGGGCATTCTTTGCGCTTATAGCGATGAAGGGGCTTTGATCGACGGTGAATCGATCGACCCGGTGTTCAAGCCCGATTTCAACCTCGACCTGATGCGTGCCTACCCCTACGTCGGCCGAGCCCTGGCCTTCGAACGTCAGCGCTTCATGGCGCTGGGCGGGTTTGACCCGGCTCACGGCGAGCTGGCACCCCATGATCTGATGTGGCGTCTGGTGGAAGAAGTCGGTCCGCAGACCATCGAGCACATCGCCGAGATTCAGGTGGAGTCGAGCCTGGCCTTTGCCGACTGGCTGTCATTACCCGAAGTCATCGAAAACAATGCTGGCATGGTCGGTGCGCACCTGAACCGTATCGGCGTGGCGCACGCTGTCCGTCACGAAGAATTGCCACTGATCAATCGCATCGATTACCGGCATGAGGCGCGTCCGCTGGTATCGATCATCATCCAGACCGGCGATTCGCTGTACGCCTTGCAACGTTGTACCGAAGGTTTGATCGAACGCACGGCTTACACCCAGTACGAAATCCTGATCGTCGACAGTGGCACTGACGACCCGGCGATGCTCGACTGGCTGGCTGCCATGGCGCAGCTGGGTGCCGCGATGTTGCGGGTGCTGCGTTACGCCGGTGATGCCAACGACGCAGCGATCCGCAACTTCGCCGCGAGCCTGGCTCATGGCGAATACTTGCTGCTGCTCAGTCCTCAGGCCGTAATCTGCGACAGCGACTGGCTGGACGAATTGCTCAACCACGCACAGCGTCCCGAAGTGGGGGTGGTCGGTGCCCGGATTCTCAGCCCGCAGGGTTCGATCGTCAGCGCCGGGTTGATCCTCGGGTTGACGGAGTCAGTCGGTTCGCCATTTGCCGGGGAGGCTGCCGACTCTCGCGGCTACATGCAGCGGTTGCATGTGACCCAGAACTGGAGCGCGGTCAGTGACCACTGCCTGATGGTTCGCAAGGAAGTGTTCGACAGTCTGGGGCAGCTCGATGAGATGACGTTTACCCAGGGGCTGGGCGATGTCGATTTGTGCCTGCGGGCGAACCAGGACGGCTATCTGGTGGTCTGGACGCCATACTCCAGTGTGGTGCTGGCCCCGGAAGGTGAGGAGTCGACTCTGGAGGTGTGCGAGCGTGAACAGGACGCCTTCTATCGCAAATGGCTGCCGAAGATCGCCAAAGACCCGGCCTACAGCCCGGCACTGAGCCTTGGATTTTCCAGTTTCAGCCTGGAGCCAACGCTGCGCAACAACTGGAATCCGTTCTGCACCCGTGCATTGCCGTTGATTCTCGGTCTTCCAGTCAACAGCACTGCCGTCGGTCACTACCGGGTGATCGCGCCGCTGGCGGAGCTCGAAGCCGCCGGACGAGTGATCTCACGGGTGGCCCATGAGTCGCCGTCGATTGTGGAGATCGAGCGTTTGTCCCCGGACACCATCGTCCTGCAGGGACGTTACAGCGAAGGCTCGGCTGGCGATATTCTGCGGATGAAAAAGTATTCCAGCGCCCTGCGGATTTTCGAGCTCGACGACTATATCGTTAGCGCGCCAAAGAAGAACGTTCACGCCCGCAACAAACCGATCGACATCGAGCAGATGCTGCGCACAGGCATCGGCCTGTGCGACCGATTGGTAGTCACCACCCAGCCGTTGGCCGATAGCTTGTCGAGCATGCATAACGACATTCGCGTGGTGCCGAACATGCTGCCACCGGAGCCGTGGGCGACGCTGACCAGTCGTCGTCGCACCTCCAGCAAACCACGCGTTGGCTGGGGCGGCGGCACCAGTCACACCGGGGACCTGGAGATCATTGCCGAGGTCGTGCGTGAGTTGGCGGACGAAGTCGAGTGGGTGTTTTTCGGCATGTGCCCGGACGCCTTGCGTCCGTATGTTCACGAGTTTCATTCCACCATCAGCTTGCAGAGTTACCCGTTCAAACTGGCGAGCCTGAACCTCGATCTGGCACTGGCTCCGCTGGAATTCCACATCTTCAACGACTGTAAAAGCAACCTGCGATTGCTGGAGTACGGCGCCTGCGGATACCCGGTGATCTGTACCGACACCGAGGCCTATCGCGGCCATTTGCCGTGCACCAGGGTCTACAGCAACAGCACGGATGAATGGCTGCAAGCGATCCGTACGCACCTGGCCGACCCGGACGCGAGTTATCGCATGGGTGATGAATTGCGTGAGGCGGTGCATCGGGATTTCATGTTGCGTGGTGACAATCTTAATCACTGGTTGTGGGGTTGGTTGCCGGACTGACCGTTCCGAGTTTGATGGTGTACATATCCGTTTCTGCGGTAACGGCCACCTAGGGTTCCGCCCTTACGGCGGGTCACTTGGAAAAGCCCCAAGTAACCAAGGGCTTTTGCCCCTTTCGTTCGGTGCCTCGCCCAGGCTCGGCATGCCCTCGCTCCGGTCCTGCTCCGTGGGCCCGCCGCGATCGGCCATCCATGGCCGTGCGCGGCTAACCCGGCATCCATGCCGGGTTGCCCA
>NZ_JAKLSP010000054.1:0-15991 GCF_022014505.1 Pseudomonas sp. PGPR40
AACCAAGCGAATGGCTTCCGCTTTTTCCTCGGCGTTAACAACCCGATATCCCATGATGCTTCCTTAGATCGACACTCCTACATCATGGTCCAAAAACATTGAGCCACAACAGCCTCGCTCCTACGGGGATCCGCGCAAATCCTGTAGGAGCGAGGCTTGCCCGCGAAGGCATCATCACAGACACCACAAAGCTCCGGGTTGACTGCCGGTCCCATGCGGCCCAGTCTTCCCATGCTTTTTTAATGGATCCAACTTCACCAGGGAGACAGTCGATGCCCTTCGTAACGGTTGATGGACAAGCGCTTCACTACATAGATAAAGGCAAAGGCCCGGCGGTTCTGCTGGCCGGCAGCTACCTGTGGGACCAGGCCATGTGGGCGCCACAGATTACGGCGCTGGCGCAGCATTATCGGGTTGTCGCCCTGGATTTGTGGGGCCATGGCGAATCCGGGCGGATGCCTGAATGCACAACATCACTGGATGACATCGCGCGCCAGGCACTGGCCTTGCTCGATCATCTGGACATCGATCGTGTCACGCTGGTCGGTCTTTCGGTGGGTGGCATGTGGGGCGTTCGACTGGCGCTGTCAGCACCGCAGCGGATCAACGGTCTGGTGCTGATGGACACCTACGTCGGCGTCGAACCGGAACCGACCCGCCAATACTATTTCTCGCTGTTCAAGCAGATCGAAGACAGCGGTGTGATCTCACCGCAACTGCTCGATATTGTGGTGCCGATTTTCTTCCGTCCGGGCATCGATCCACAGTCGGCGCTGTATCAGGATTTCCGCGCCAAATTGGCGGCGCTGCCGGCTGACCGCCTGCGTGAAAGCATCGTGCCGATGGGGCGGATTACCTTTGGTCGTGATGATTTGCTGCCGCGTCTGGGTGAGCTGAACCCTGAAACCACGCTGTTGATGTGCGGCGATCAGGACAAACCGCGACCGCCGTCGGAAACCCGGGAAATGGCCGAGTTGATTGGTTGCCCGTATGTGCTGGTGCCGGAGGCGGGGCATATCTCCAATCTGGAGAATCCGGCATTCGTGACCGGTGCGCTGCTGAGGTTTTTGGGTGAGAGAACCTGCAAGTCCGTGTAATCGTTCTTCGCGAGCAAGCCCGCTCCCACACTGGACCTGTGTGCGCAGGACAAATGTGGGAGCGGGCTTGCTCGCGAAGGCGCCAGTGAAATCACCTCAACCCTGAAGGCAGACTCACTTAGGCCCGAGAATCTTCACCAATTTATCCGGCGTCGGCGCGCCTTGCTGCTGTTGCAGCTGACCCTTGTCGTCCATATAAAAAATCGCCGGGGTAGCAGCCAGTTCCAGCTCTTCCATCAACTGCATGTTCGCCGCGAGTTTCGCCTGAATCGCCGGCGGCACCTCTTTCAGCGCCTTGAGCGAACTGTCCTTGCCGGACTTCTCGTGGTCTGCCAACGCCTTTTGCGGGTCCTTGGCGGCCAGCAGCGCGGCGGATTTGCCCGGGCTGTCTTCGCGAATGATGCCGACCATGATGTGCCGTAACTGCACTTTACCGGCCTTGACCCACGGCCGCGCCTGTTCCCAGAACATGTTGCAGTACGGGCAATTCGGGTCACTGAACAGATAGACGATTCGCGGTGCATCCTTGTTGCCGTCACCGATCCAGTTGCTCGCTTCCATCTTGGCCCAGATTTCCTTGGCCATTGGCGCGTAGACCAGTTTTTGCAACGGCGCGCTGCTCAGGTCATTGCCTTCGGCGTCGTACAAATTGCCCAACAGTACATGTTTGCCGTCCGGGGTCAGGTACAGCGCCATGCCACGGTTCTGGTACTGCGCCGCATAACCGCGCAGGCCGTCGGGCGCGTCGAAGGTGCCGACGATTTTCGCGCCTTTGGCTTCGATCTTCTTGATCGCTTCAGGCAATTCTTCGGCCTGAACCGACGGCAAGTGCAGCAGGGCGGCACCCAAGGTTAACGTCAGCAGGTGGCGGAGGCGGAGCATGGCAATTTCCTTGAAGGCGTGGCCGAGGTGGCCGGGTTCGGGGTGTCGAAGTTTTCCAGGGCGCGGGCCAGGCTGGCTTCAGAGAGTTCGCCCAGATGACTGCCCAGCAGGTACCCGTCGGGGCTATAGAACAGCGTAGTCGGCAATGCCATGGAACCCACGGCCTGACTCAATCGACCGCTGCCATCGAACAGCACGTTAGTCAGGCTCAGGCCCTGGGTTTCGAGGAAGGTGGCGACGCTCTGCATGCTTTCGGTCTGGTTGACGAACAGGAAGGTCAGGTCCGGACGCTGTTGCTGGGCGTTTTCCAGCACCGGCATTTCCCGGCGGCAGGGCGGGCACCAGGTGGCCCAAAGGTTGATGACCAGTGGCCCACCTTTATAGTCCGCCAGCTGCACGGTCTGGCCAGCGGCATTGCGCAGCGTGATTTCCGGCAGGCGCGTGCCTTGTTCGTAAATATTCAGGGAGAAGGTTGCCAGCAGCCAGAACGCCAGACCACTGATCACGCCAAAACCCAACGGACGGCGCAAGCCCGGGCGACGCCAGCCTCGATACAGCGCGGCGAGCAACAGCACGACCACCCCGGGCCAGGCGAGGAAACCACCGTCGCGCAGGTCGATGATCTGCCACGGATCGTTGTGATACTGCGCCCAGTAGGCAATCACGAAACCGACCCGGGCCGCCAGCATGCCCAGCAGGAACAGACTGAACAGCACCGACTCCGGGTTTTCGCCGCCACGCTTGGCCACCCGCCAGCCGACAAAAGTCGCCAGCGCCAGGGCACTGATCAGCAGCAGGTGATTAAGCGCGATGGCAAAGGTGCCGAGGGTAAAAGTCAGCATTAACGAGCGTCTCGGGTGGTGGTCCAGCGTTGCAGGAAGGTGCCGGCATCGACCTCACCGGTGATGCGCTGGCTACGGCGCTCGATGCCATCGGTACCGATCCACAACAGGCTTGGCGGCCCCGGCACTTTATAACGGCCGAGCAGTTCGCGGCTGGCGGCATTGTCGGCGGTGACGTCCAGCCGTAGCAAGCGCACATCACTGAGCGCCTCCAGTACCTGCGGTTTGGCGAAGACCTGTTTTTCCATGACTTTGCACGACACACACCAGTCGGCGTAGTAATCCAGCAGTACCCATTGACCCTGAGCCTTGGCCGCGTCGAGTTCGCGTTGCAGGATGGCGGGCTCCTTGATCGTCGTAAATGCGTCGTGAGCATTCGGTGCCGCGTTGCCGCTGGCGCTATACACCTGCAGCGGCTGATACGGATCGTCACTGCCGCCCGCCGCACCGACCACCAGCAGGCTGCCCCACAACCCCAACAACAGCGAACTGGCGCCGAACAACTGTGCAACGCGGCCAAAACCTTCCGACTGTTTCCAGGCGCTATAGGCGGCAATTAACAGCAGGGCGCCGCACAGACCGAGCCACAACGACGACTCCAGCACCGGCCGCAACATCAGCAACGCCGTGGCGAGGAACAGAAAGCCGAACACTCCCTTGAGCAGGTTCATCCACGCGCCGGGTTTGGGCAGGAAACGATTGCCGACCGTCACCAGCAACAACAGCGGCACACCGATGCCAATGCCCATGGCGAACAGAATCAGCCCGCCGTGCAGCCCATTGCCACTTTGAGCGATATAGAGCAAGGCACCGGCCAGCGGCGCAGTCATGCACGGCCCTACCAACAGACCGGACACAGCCCCGAGTACACCGGCACCGATCAGGCTGCCACCGCGCTGATTGCGCGAAACATGTTCCAGCCGATCCCGCACGGCCACCGGCAATTGCAGCTCGAAGAAACCGAACATCGGCAAGGCCAGCAGCACGAACACCGCCGCAAAGCTGCCCAGCAACCAGGGGTTCTGCAACAGTGCCTGAAGGTTTGCACCCAGCAGTGCAGCCAGAACGCCCATCGCCGCATACACCAGTGCCATGCTTATGACGTAACTGGTCGCCAGGGCAAAACCGCGTTTCGGCGTGGCCCCGCTGCCAACGATCAAACCCGCCAGAATCGGCAGCATCGGCAACGAGCAAGGCGTGAACGCCAGCAGTAGCCCCAGGCCAAAGAACACCAGCAAGCTCCAGCCCAATGCCCGTTGCTGCAGGTCGCTGGCCAGAGCCTGGTCGGGCGCTTCTTCATTAAACGCGGCAAGGACGTTACTGGCGCCAAGGTTGACCACTTGAGTCTGCGGCGGATAACACAAACCGGCATCGGCGCAGCCCTGGAAGCCTACTTTGATCTGACCAGTGGCGCCGGCCGGAATCTTTAACTCCAGGCCCTGACGATAGACCTGCTGTTCACCGAAGAACTCGTCGCTGTGGGACTCGCCCTCGGGCAGAACCGGCACTTGCTCCGGGGCCAGACCCTCGAATTTCAGGCGTTTCTGATACAGGTAATACTTGTCGGCAATTTGCCAATAGAGCTGGGTTTCCCCGGATGCAAGGCGTTCGGAGGTGAAGATGAACGCTTTTTCCACCGGGAGAAAATCGGGTTTGGTTTCGAACGGATTCGTTCCAGCCTGGGCCACACCCGAGATCAACAGAACAAAGAATAAAAACAATCGACGCATGGGTAAGCCTTATCCCTGTGCAAGTGAGGTGCACAGTGGAGGGCGGCGATTAACCGATGATTAACCACACTTGCCTTGTGACAATGGCACTTGCGGCATAATGTCCGCTTAATCGGCTACCGGCCTAATCACCTTTTTTCTACGGGGCTCACCATGCACGTACTGGTTTGTGAAGACGATGAGTTGATCGCCAGCGGCATCGTTGCCGGGTTGACCGCTCAAGGCCTGACCGTCGAGCACGTCGCCACCGCATCAAAGGCTCGGGCGATGCTCAAGGTCGCCGAATTCGACGTCATGGTGCTCGATCTCGGCCTGCCCGATGAAGACGGCCTGAAGCTGTTGCAGCAGTTGCGTCATCATGGCCTGGAAATCCCGGTGCTGATCCTCACCGCTCGGGATTCGGTCACCGACCGGGTCGATGGTCTGCAAGCCGGTGCCGACGACTACTTGCTCAAACCGTTCGACCTGCGCGAACTTGCCGCGCGCCTGCACACCTTGTTGCGACGAGTGGCGGGGCGCAGCGTCAACCTGATTGAGCACGGTCGTTTGACCTACGACCCGAGCAGCCGCGAAACCCTGCTCGGCGGCCAATCGGTGGATTTGTCACGCCGTGAGCAATCGCTGTTGCAAGCCTTGCTGCACAACCGTGGCCGGGTCCTGTCTACCGAGCAACTCAAGGACAGCGTCTACGGTTTCAACGATGAATTGGAAAGCAACGCCCTTAACGTCCACATCCATCACCTGCGGCGCAAACTCGGCAATGGCATTGTCGAGACTGTGCGTGGCCTGGGCTATCGCTTGGGGCCGGCCGATGGTGGAGAGCAATCGAAGTGATGAGCCTGCGTTTGCGCCTGAGCCTGACCCTCGGCGCCGCGTTCGCGCTGATCTGGGCCTTGGCCGCCGCCTGGATGCTCAGTGATCTGCGCAACCAGATGATGTTTTCCCTCGACCAGCGGCTGGTGGCGTCGGCGCGGATGGTGGCCGGGCTGCTGGAGCAACTGCCAACGTTGCCGAGCAAGGGCGAAGGCACCCATTTCAGCGCTGAACAGCTGAGCATCCCTGGTGGCATGGCCTGTCAGGTCAGCTCGTTGCGCGGCGAAATCCTGGCCCGCAGCCACAGTAGTCCCGAACAAACCCTGGAAGCCGAAAAAATGGGCTTTCACGATCAAATGATCGACGGCGCACCGTGGCGCAGCTTCACCCTCGCGCGGGGTGATGTGCGGATTACCACAGCGGATCGGCAGATCGAGCGCGAAGCGCTGAACATGTCCATTCTGCTGGCGGCTTCGGTACCGGTCGGCGTGGCGCTGCTTGGCTGCCTGTGTCTGTTGTGGCTCGGCATCGGTCAGGGATTGGCACCGCTCAATCGTATGCGCGACGCGTTGATGCGGCGCAGTGCCGATTCTCTGGAACCATTGCAAATCCAGCCGTTGCCCAGCGAGCTGCAGCCGCTGCTGGAAACCCAGAATCAGTTGTTTCAGCGCATCGGCAAGACCATCGAGCGCGAACGGCGCCTGACCGGTGATGCCGCGCATGAGTTGCGCAGCCCGCTGACCGCGATCAAAACCCACCTGCAAGTGGCGCGCATGACCGAAGGCAGCGCCCGGGATCAGTCCCTGGCCCGGGCCGAAGAGGGCGCTGACCGACTGCACCGCACGCTTGAACAATTACTGCTGCTGGCGCGCGTCGAGGGCAGCCTGTCGTTCGATGATGGCGTGCAGTGCAGCGCCGAGCAGGTGGCGAAACTGGCGATTCAGGATGCGGCCAGCGGTGATCGTCAGCGGATCAAATTTCAGTTGCCGAGCACATTCTCCGATGCGCCGCTGAAAATGCCTGCGGTGCTGTCGATTGCCGCGTTGCGCAACTTGCTCGACAACGCCTTGCGCCATACCCCAGGCGATGGGGCCGTGGAGCTGAGCCTGGAAACCACTGGTAATCGCGTGCGCTTTTTGGTCCGCGACCACGGCCCGGGGATTGCCGAAGATGACCTGCAACACCTGACCCAACGCTTCTGGCGCAACGGCCAGAGCACCGGTTGCGGCCTCGGCCTGGCGATTGTCCAGGCCATCGTCCAGCGCTGCGGCTGCACGCTGCATTTCGACAGCCGACCGGATGGCTTGCGGGTTGAGTTGACGATGCCGTTGCAGCCGGTCTAACCCACGACACAAATCCAGTGTGGGAGCGGGCTTGCTCGCGAAAGCGGTGGCACATCCAGAAATGATGTGACTGATAGTCCGCCTTCGCGAGCAAGCCGCTCCCACATTTGTTCTGTGTTACACACCAAATGTAACGTCTCTCCATTAGCCACCCGGCCCCCACAGCGTTATCGTCCCTGGCAGCTTTGACTCAATGGATTGAGGTAACAGCGCCATGGATGCATCGATACATATCTGCAAGGCAACGCCCGCCGACGCCGGGATCATCAGCCGGATCGTCGAGCGCTCCATTCGCGTCGGCTGCGCGCTCGACCACCGCAACGATCCGCGAACCGTCGCCACCTGGACCCACAATAAAACCATCGAACACGTACAGCCCTGGCTGAGCGACCCGCGGTTGTACCTGAACATCGCCCTGTTGCAGGACAAACCGATCGGTGTCGCCATGGCAGCGATCAGCGGTAAGGTCGCGTTTTGTTACGTGCAACCGGAGTGGTTTCGGCGAGGCGCCGGACAAGCGCTGGTGCAGGATCTCGAGACATGGTTGATCGCGCAGGGTTTGCCTCAGGCGCGACTCAACAGCACTCGAACCGGCGAGGCGTTTTACCACCGCCTGGGTTACCGGGCTTGCGCCGAAACCTTCACCGTGGCGGGACTCCGCGCCATTCCCATGCACAAGGCGCTGTCGCCACCTTCATAGAAAGCTGATCGGGGGTCTAAATCCTCGAGATCCTGATGCGTTTCCAGAACAGGAAAACCAGCAAGTGCGCGCCCCGTGACCGGAACGCGCACCTGCACGGTGTGCAGTTTTGGTCACTATCAACAGCGTATTGAGGGGTCGAAGATGTCAGTCGCTACCAGCCTTGTCGAAGATCAGCCGGCCCGGATCGTCCCGACGCCTGCCGAAACGCTTTATCAGTTCAACGAATCGCCGCTGCTGGTTCGTCAGAGCCAGCAGGAATCGAATGCCCGTAGCTACCCGCGACGCATTCCCCTGGCACTCAAGCGTGCCAAGGGCATTTATGTCGAGGATGTCGAAGGCCGCCGTTTCATCGATTGCCTGGCCGGTGCGGGGACTCTGGCCCTGGGGCACAACCATCCGGTGGTGATCGAGGCGATCCAGCAAGTGCTGACCGATGAATTGCCGCTGCATACCCTCGACCTGACCACGCCGGTCAAGGATCAGTTTGTTCAGGATCTGTTCGGTTTGTTGCCGCCGGCATTGGCCGCTGAAGCGAAGATTCAGTTCTGTGGCCCCACCGGTACCGATGCGGTGGAAGCCGCGCTGAAACTGGTGCGCACTGCCACCGGGCGCGGCACGGTGTTGTCGTTCCAGGGCGGTTATCACGGCATGAGCCAGGGCGCGCTGAGCCTGATGGGCAGTCTGGGGCCGAAAAAGCCGTTGGGTGCCTTGCTCAGCAGTGGTGTGCAATTCATGCCCTATCCCTACGATTACCGTTGCCCGTTCGGGCTCGGCGGTGCGCAGGGGGTGCAGGTCAACCTGAATTACCTGGAAAACCTGCTGAATGATCCAGAGGCCGGCGTGCAATTGCCCGCTGCCGTGATCGTCGAAGCGGTGCAGGGCGAGGGCGGGGTGATTCCGGCCGATCTCGACTGGTTGCGCGGTTTGCGACGCATCACCGAGAAGGCCGGCGTAGCGTTGATCGTCGATGAAATCCAGAGCGGTTTTGCCCGTACCGGCAAGATGTTCGCCTTCGAGCACGCCGGGATCATTCCGGACGTGGTGGTGCTGTCCAAAGCCATCGGCGGCAGCCTGCCGCTGGCGGTGGTGGTCTATCGCGACTGGCTCGACACCTGGCTGCCGGGCGCCCATGCCGGGACCTTCCGCGGTAATCAGATGGCCATGGCCGCAGGCTCTGCGGTGATGCGATACCTGACAGAGCACAAGGTTTGCGACCACGCTGCGGCCATGGGTGAACGCTTGAGCGAACACCTGCATATCCTGCAACGGAGCTTCCCGCAACTGGGCGACATTCGCGGGCGCGGCTTGATGCTGGGCGTCGAATTGGTCGATCCGAGTGGCACGCCGGACGCTCAAGGCCACCCACCGATATTCGCTCGGCTGGCGCCGCTAGTGCAGCGCGAATGCCTCAAGCGCGGGTTGATCCTCGAGCTGGGCGGGCGTCACGGCGGTGTCGTGCGTTTCCTGCCGCCGCTGGTGATCACTGCCGCAGAAATCGATCGTGTGGCCGACATATTCGGCAGAGCCATGGCCGCAGCCACCGCCAGCCTCTAAATTTTTCGGTGCCTCGAACGTTCCTTCTATATAACGGCTGCACACGCCGTGCAGCCCACCCTACAGCGATGGAGACACAGCATGACGTCAGTATTCGACCGCGAAGACATCCTCTTTCAGGTCGTGGTCAACCACGAAGAGCAATACTCGATCTGGCCCGACTACAAAGCCGTGCCACAAGGCTGGCGCACCGTGGGCAAGAGCGGCCTGAAAAAGGAGTGCCTGGCCTACATCGAAGAGGTCTGGACCGACATGCGTCCACTGAGCCTGCGCCAGAAAATGGAAGAACAGGCGGCCGTGGCTCACTGAGCTGTCAAGTGAGACGCGGAGCGTCTCTGGCTGCATTCCTTTGCGGCGCGTGGGAACGAAAAGCCCGCTGAACCGGTGACGGTCAGCGGGCTTTTTCATGACTTGAGATTGCCTTCGCGGGCAAGCCTCGCTCCTACAGGTTTTGTGTCGATCACAATATGTGTGAACACCCCAAACCCTGTAGGAGCGAGGCTTGCCCGCGAAGAACGATAATGCGGTTTAACTGACGTTACACCCCGCTCAACCCCTTGATCACCAAATCCACATTCCCCTCCAGCTCGGCCACCGGATCCGCCCCATCGACACTCAACACCACCAACCGACTACCAGCCCCGGCAATCGCCGCTTTCACCGCGTCCGACGGCTGGCGATGATGCAACACCACCGCCACCTCGTTATCTTTAAGCGTTGCGCCCAATTGCTTGAGTGCCTCCGGTGTCCATTCGGCATCCGCTCGTGCATCAAGGCCGATCAGCTCCAGGTTGAGCCCACCGATCAGGTAGCCGAAATGATCGCTCAGGCTCATCACGCTCAAGTTGTCGGCATTGGCCAATCGTGACTCGCTGTCGGCGCTGAGCTTGAGCAGGCGCTGTTTGAGCGCTGCCAGGTTGGCATCGATCTTCGGTTTGGCCGCTGGCGCCAGGCGCACCAGATCTGCCGCCATGACATCCGCCATGCGGCCCATGTTGTTGCTGGCCAGCCAAGGCTGACTGTTCAAACCATCAACCTTGCCCGGTTGCACGGCAATGCCAGGAAGGGCACCGTCCACCGGGCGGGCAGCATCGACTTCAACGATACGAATATTGCTGCGCCGGGCATTCGGGTACAGCGGGTCATCCGGCCATAGCGAGCGCAGGTCGATGACCGCATCGGCATTGCTCGCCAGCTTATTGAGTTCCGCAGCGCCGCGGCCGGTGAAATAAGCGGTCTGCCGGCTGCCGGGCAGATTGGCCGGCGCGGCGCGCTCCAGGCTGACATCGGTGCCTTTGAGCAGGGCTTCGCCCAAACCATAAGTGATCGGCAAGGAGGCCAGCACTCGTAACGGTTTGGCGCTGTCAGCGGCGAGCAGTGGGGTGTTGACCAAGCCGCAGAGGGGCAATGTGAAGGTCAATGCCAGGGTCAATTGACGCAGAGAAAAAGACATTTATCCGAGGTTCCCTTTCAGACTTGGGACGATGCCGCGAGCGATGGCGGCCAGGGCGAAGGCGATACCGGCCACCAAAATGATCGCGGCACCGGACGGGATAGGCAGGTCAAAGATAATCGGCGCGAGAATTCCACACAGTGTGCTCGCCGTGGCGATCAGCACCGAACACCAGAAGAACCCCTTCAGTGACTGGCTGAGCAAACGCGCGGCTGCCGCTGGAATCACCAACAGGGCGCCGACCAGAATCGCGCCGATGACTTTCACCGCCGCCACCGTGATCAGGGTCACCAGAATCACGAACAGGTAATCCAGGGTCTTCACCGCCACACCGCGCACTGCTGCCAGTTGCGGGTTGAAACTGGCGAGCATGATGCGGTTGTACAGCGGCAGAGCCAGCGCCATCACCAGCGAGCCGACGATGGCCAATACCAGCAGATCGTTGCCGTTGACCGTCAGCACCGAACCGAACAGCACGTTTTCCAGAATGTGAACGTTGATCTTGCCCGCCAGAATCAACAACAGGCTGGCGCCCAAGGCCAACGACACGGAAAGGAACACGCCGATCAAAGTATCCGGCGCCAGCCCCGTACGGTTGCGTAAATAGTTGAGAAGGATGCCGAACAGCAGGCAGTAACCGAACAGGCTGCCGTAGGGGCCGGTGTAGGGTTCACCGAGCAGAATGCCGATGGCCACGCCGGTCAGCGCCGCGTGGCCCACGGCTTCGGAGAAAAACGCGAAGCGCTTGACCACCACCAGCGTACCCAACCCGCCCAACACCGGGCCGATCAACAGCCCGGCGAGCAGGGCATTGACCACAAATCCATAGGCCAGTGCTTCCGGCAGGTAACCCGACGAGGCCCAACCCTGGACCATCAAACGAAAGGCTTCGTAACTCATCAGGCAGCGCTCCGGGGATGGGTCGAGAACAAGGTCAGCAATCGCTCCGGGGTCAGCGCCTGTTTCGGTGTGGCATCGAACAGCACCCGGCGATTGAGGCCGGTGACGCGATCCGCCAGACGCCCGACCGCTTCCAGATCATGCTCGATCCATAGCACGGTGATACCGCTCTGGCGCCAGTCGCCGAGCAGCCGTTCGAACACTTGAATACCCGCTTCATCGAGGGCCGACATCGGTTCATCGAGCACCAGCAACTGCGGCGCCGGAATCAGCCCTTGGGCCAACAAGACGCGCTGGCGCTCACCGCCAGACAGCGCGCCCATGCGACGCTTGCGCTTGTCCTGCATGCCGACCCGTTCCAGGGCTTCGCCGATCGCCGCTGCGTAATGCTTGCTCAACCCGAGGAATGCCGGGCGTCGCTGACACATGGCGGCCATGAAATCGTCGACGGTCATCGGCAAGCCGCGATCAAACTCCAGCGCCTGGGGCACGTAGCCGATGGTCCCCGGTTCGCCGGGCCATTGCAGGCTCAGGCGCCCTTGATGCGGCATCTGCCCGAGCAGGGTCTTGATCAGCGAACTCTTGCCGCCACCGTTAGGGCCGACCAGTGCATGCACGCTGCCGGGCTGAACCTGAAAGGTCACCTTGTCGAGGATCGTCGTGCGACCCAGCGTCAGGCTGACCTCGGCAAAGTCCAGCGTCGGGCCGTAAGCGATCAGGGTTTCTTGAGCCGTCATGCGCCTGACTCCTGAATCGCCCGGACCACGGTGTTGAGGTTGCCGGTCATTTCTTTTTCGTACTTGTCGGCGGTGTATTCACCATAGGAAATGTGCGACAGCGGGTACAGCTTCACCCCGGACTCACGCTGGATGGTCTCGACGTAAGTGGACGGGAAATCCATCTCCGAGAAGATCACCTTTACGTCCAGTTCCCGCAGTTGATCGATGGTTTTTTTCAGCTGGCTGGGGCTCGGTTCGATGCCATGGGCCGGCTCGACCACGGCGGTCACTTCAAGGCCGAACTCGCGCAATAAGTAGTCGTAGGCGGCATGCACCGTGGCCACGCGCAGCTCGGCGTTCGGTGCCTGGGTCAGTTTTGCCAGCGCGTCGGCGCGCATCTGCCGCAGACGTTTGCCATAGGCGCGGGCGTTCTGGGTGTAGGTTTTGGCGTTGGTCGGGTCGAGCTTGCCCAGTTCCCGGGCAATGTTGTTGACCTGGGCAATGGAGGCGCTGATCGACAGAAACGTATGCGGATTGACGACCTTGCCGGCACCCCGGGCGGCGACGCCGGTGGCGGCCAGCAGCGGCACGTTTTCGTTGGCTTCGATCACCTTGATGTTCGGGGTTTCGCTGGCGGCGATCATGCGGTCGGCGAAGTCGTCATGACCCACACCGTTGAGCACGATCACGTCCAGCCCACCGATGCGTTTGATGTCTTCGGCTCGTGGCTCGTAGGCATGAGGATTGAAACCGGCCGGGATCAGCGGCACCACTTCGGCCTTGTCACCAACGATGTTGGCCACGTAACTGTAATAAGGGTGCAGGGTGATGCCAATGCGCAGACGCTTGGCTTCATCGGCACTGGCCAATGGTGTCAGCAAACAGGCAAACAAGCCGAGCAACAGCAGGCGCAAAAAGGGATGTTGAGATGAACTAGGCATGGGAAAGCGGTCTTCTCTCGGGTGAAGGCAAGGGTTCAATGCCGATGCTGGCGGGTAACCCCGGCATCGAATTGCGCAACGATCTGCTGCCAGCCGGCGCCGTTGAGCGCAGCGTCGGTGAGATCGTTCGGAGCGGGGAGGGCGTTGCCACGGTTGAGCCAGATGTCCGGCGCGGTGTCGTCTTCAGCGGTCAGGCGCATCAAAAACGAACCGGCCACGGTTGGGGTCTGGCTCAGGCCGAAGTACGCCTTGGTGTCCAGCAACTGCCAGGCATGGCCGCCGCGGCTGACGGAACTGGCGTCCTGGGCAAACGGCGCAAAGCCTTCATCGGCGAGGATGGCGGGTGTGGGCAGCGCTTGCTGTTCCTGGCGCAACAGATGGATTTCATCCAGCGTGACCCGCAGGTCGGCGTAAATACCTTGCTCGGATGCGCTCAGATCGCGACGGGCATCCAGTTGATGGCTGCCCACGCTGCTTATCTCGTGGGACTCGCCGCGCCAGGCGACCACCGAGCCGGCAACCGCCAGGATCATCAGGCATAACAGCAACACGTAGAGGGTTTCATGGCCGGCACCGGCCGGGCGGACAACGTGCGTGGTTGGCGTAGTCATGGGGCTTCGATGTCCGCTTGGTCGATTTCTACGACATGGCCGGGACCGGCGTCGAACAGCACATAGAACTCAGCGCCGGGCTTCTTGAACGTCAGGGTCGAATCGGCGCCGAGCTTGCCCGGCACCAGAATGGTTTCGTCGTAGCCGATCACGTCCAGGGTCACTCCCGGCGCGCCGCTGCCGTCAGAGAAACCACCGGTGCAACGGATCTGTTCGTCGTCGATGGCCTTGCATTCGCACATCGGGTTATGGGCCAGGGCGCTGCTGCTGAAGGCAGCGCAGAACATCAATAGAACGGGGCGAAAAGCGTTGATCATGGTTTGCCTCCTTGTTTGTTCAGCCATGCGAGGGTGGCCGGGGATGCCTGGCTCAGGGGGATGGACGCTTGATGCATGGCGCCGTCCCAGCCTTCCATGGTGATCCACAGCTCGGCGTCGGTTTTGGTCTTTTCAGGCACCGGCACACCGGCGCCCATGCGGTACGGTGTGCCGAAGAAAATCACCCCGGCGGCGCGCAAGCTGCGTGGTTTGCCAATGCGCAGGTAAGTCGCCTTGACCTGATCGCGACAGCTGTCGCAGAGCGCCGCGTTGAAGTACTTGATGGGGCCGGCCGGGCCGTCGGATACGGGGGCTTCGTTGCGAAATTCAGCCAGACGCAGGCTCCAGGGGCCGACCTGAACTTCACCGATCTCCCGCTGACCCAGGCCGGTGTCACCGCGAAACAGCGACGCGTCGGCGAAGTACTTGGGCATGAACCCCAGTGGCACCAGCAACAGCAGCACATTGATGTGGAAGCGCCATGTGTGCCAGAAACGGCTTAGCGGCGAGCGCGGTTTTTCTGCTTTGACCTGGTTCATCGGCTGACTTCCGTGGCTTCGCGGCTCATGGCCGGGACGGGCGGACTGACCACCGCCGTCCGTGGACGCTTGTTGCTGCGCTTGAGGGCATTGGCCGTGGCCAGGGCGGTGCGTTTGGTCCAGATCAACAGGCCGCTGAGAACCATCATGCTCAGGATCAGGCCGAAGAAGAACCAGATCATTTTGATCCAGATACCGCCGAAATCGCCGGTGTGCAGCGGTCGCATGGATTCGGTCACCAGCTCCAGACCCGAACGGTCTGACAGCAGGCGCGTGGCGGCGATATCACCGGTGTAAGGGTTGACCTCGGCGCTCTGGAATATCAACGGGTACCAACTGCGTCCGCTCACCGAAAGGTGGCTATAGGCATTGGCGGGCAGGCTGACAGAGCTGTCTTCCAGGCCGGGAATGCGTTCCTTGGCCTCGTGGATCGCACGCTCCAGACTAATCATCGGCGCCGGTGCGCCATCGACGGTGAGCGGCACGCTCTCGCGCGCGACGACGGGCGCGACCGGTGCAGTGGAAATCGAAATCTGGTTATCGTACAGAGCCGCCTTGATCAGGAACCAGACACTGGTGATCGAAATCACCGCGATGAACCAGATCGACCAGATACCGCTGAGTCGGTGAAAGTCGCCCCAGAAAATTCGTGCGCCATGACGAAAGCGCAGGGTCGGTCGCAAGAAGCCTTTCCAGAACCGTTTGTAGACCACCAGCCCGGTCACCAGCGAAGCCAGCATTGGCAGCCCGAGGAAGGACACCAGGTACCAACCCCAGCTGTAGCCGTTGGTGAACGGCACCAGCCACCAGCCATGCAGTGCACGGGTAAAGGCCTTGAAGTTGAACTGCGGGGCAGTGCCCTGAATGACGCCACTGTACGGATTGACGTAGACCGTCACCGAGCGTCCATCCGGGTAACTGACTTCCACGTCCAAGGCAAAATGCGACTCGTCAGGGCGGCTGATGCCCTCGACCAGCGTCTGGGGTTCGGCTTTTTTGATGGCGGCGATGATCTGGTCATAGCTGAGCAACGGCGCGTCATCCGAAGGCGCGCTGGCGCGCATTTGCGGATTGGCCAGCCAGACGATTTCCTGACTCACTACCGCCAGGGTACCGGTCACACAGACGATCAGTACAAAGAACCAGATAGGCAGCGCCAGCCAGCTATGGACCAGAAACCAGAGTTTTGAGCGGGATTTCTTCGACATGATTAAAGGTCTTGTTTCGATGAGAGGACCGCTGCTGTGGGCTTCCAGGCGTTGCGGTCCATGAAAAGTCCGGCCGTGGCTTTTGCCTACGCGACCGACTGCATCTAAATAAGACGTATGAGCATCGAAAATCCCGAAAGGGGATATGAAAGTAAATGTTTCCCGCTCCCAACACCGGATCGGCTGTGTACACATAATGTGTGTTTAACACCGATCAACTAATGAAATGGCTACCCCCGTCCCCCTGCGATTGCCCACTAAGCTTTCGCAGGGGGCCTATCGGAGACCGTTGCCATGAAAGTAGCTATTGCCGCCATCGACCTGGGAAAACACACCTTT
>NZ_JAKLSP010000055.1:0-15416 GCF_022014505.1 Pseudomonas sp. PGPR40
AACTTCATGCCACTGCAACCTTGTAATGCGAAGTCCGACTTGTCGGCTTCTCGATACTCTTCGTGGTGGGCAATGAGGCGGGGGGGCCTCTCTACAGACAAGGTCAGGAGCAAATCCTGCCTTCAGGGATCGGCCTCCCCCAGAAACGCACTTGCTGTTGTATGACTCCTTGAGCGTAACCTCTCTCGTTGGAGTCAGGGACAACATACAAGGAGCTGGCTTGCCAGCGAAGGCGTCCTTGCTTCCGCTAAAAAGCTTCGCCGGCAAGCCGGCGCCTACACGGGCTTGCGATAGCTGTTGATGATCGCCGAGAAGTCCTTACCCCCTTCCCCACGCTGGCTCATCGCCTGATACAACTGTTGCGCCAACGCGCCGAGCATTACCGGTTGGTGCGCCTGACGTGCCGCCTCAGTCGCCAGCCCCAGATCCTTGAGCATCAGTTCGGCACCGAAACCGCCGGTATAGCCGCGCGAGGCCGGCGCCGTTTCGACGATGCCCGGCCACGGGTTGTACATCTCCGAACTCCAGCAGCGTCCGGTGGAACTGTTGATAATCCCCGCCAGCACCGTCGTGTCGATTCCCAGCGCATCGCCCAAGGCCATGGCCTCGCTGACGCCGACCATGGAAATCGCCAGCAGCAGATTGTTGCAAATCTTGGCGATTTGCCCGGTGCCGACTTCGCCACAGTGGACGATGTTGCGGCCCATCTGCGCCAGCACCGGTTGCAGGGTCGCGAACAGTTCAGGGGTGGCGCCGACCATGAAGGTTAGCGTCCCGGCCGCAGCACCGCCGGTACCGCCAGAGACTGGCGCATCGGCCATGGCCACGCCTTGTTTGGCGGCCGCCGCAGCAACATCGCGCGCCGTCTGCGGATCGATGGTGCTGCAATCAACAGCGGGCACGCCCTTGGCAATCCCCGCCAGCACGCCATCTTCGCCCAGCCAGACGCTGCGCACATGCACAGCGGCTGGCAGCATGGTGA
Source organism: Pseudomonas sp. PGPR40 (assembly GCF_022014505.1). Lineage (NCBI taxonomy): Bacteria > Pseudomonadati > Pseudomonadota > Gammaproteobacteria > Pseudomonadales > Pseudomonadaceae > Pseudomonas > Pseudomonas sp. PGPR40. The sequence continues at coordinate 983 of NZ_JAKLSP010000055.1, forward strand.
TCACCAGCTCTGCATCTTGAGCCGCTTCACGTGCCGAAGCGCTGATGCTGCCGCCCAGTTGCTCGAGCTCTGCCAGCACAGTTTTGTTCAGATCGACCAGGCGCAGTGAATGGCCGGTCTTGATCAGGTTGCGCGCCATCGGCGCGCCCATGTTGCCGAGACCGATAAAAGCGATTTTCATGTCCGGCTCCTTAACGCAAGTGGATGGTGGTGTTCACACCGTCGTTGACGCTGTCATCGTCGAACCAGCGCGCGGTGACGGTCTTGGTTTGAGTGTAGAACTGCACCACTTGCTTGCCATAAGGACCGAGGTCGCCGAGCTTCGAACCACGGGAACCGGTGAAGCTGAAGAACGGCACCGGCACCGGAATCGGGATGTTGATGCCGACCTGGCCAACGTCGATTTCCGTCTGGAATTTACGCGCCGCCGCACCGCTCTGGGTGAACAACCCCGTGCCGTTGCCGAACGGGTTGGCGTTGACCAGAGCGATGGCCTCATCGAGTGTGTTGACTTCCAACACCACCAGCACCGGACCGAAGATTTCCTGGGTGTAGATCTGCATCTCGGGAGTCACGCCAGAGAACAGGGTCGGACCGACGAAGTTACCCTTCTCGTAGCCCGGAACGCTGATGTCGCGACCATCCAGTTCGAGCTTGGCGCCTTCCTTGATGCCGCTTTCGATCAGCTCGAGAATCCGTGCCTTGGCTCGCTTGGAAATCACCGGGCCAACGTCCGTGCCCGGCTCGCTGCCGGCATTGACTTTGAGTTTCTGCGCCAGCGCTTTCAGGTCAGGCAACCATTGTTTGGCTGCGCCCACCAGCACCACCACCGAGGTGGCCATGCAGCGTTGCCCGGCCGCACCGAAACCGGCGCCGACCAGGGCATTGAGGGCTTGCTCGCGGTTGGCATCGGGCAGCACAACGGCATGGTTCTTCGCGCCCATCATCGATTGCACGCGCTTGCCGTGTTTGCCGGCGAGGTCGTAGACGTGAGTGCCGACCGCAGTCGAACCGACGAACGAAACAGCCTTGATGTCCTTGTGGGTGCAAAGCGCATCCACCACATCCTTGCCACCGTGAACGACGTTGAGCACACCCGGCGGAATGCCAGCCTCGATGGCCAGTTCCACCAGCAGCATGGTCGACATCGGATCCTGTTCGGACGGCTTGAGCACGAAGGTGTTGCCACAGGCAATGGCCATCGGGAACATCCACAGCGGAATCATCGCCGGGAAGTTGAACGGGGTAATGCCGGCACAGACGCCGATTGGCTGACGCAGGGTGTAAGTGTCGACGCCGCCAGCGACGTTCTCGGCGAACTCGCCCATTTGCAGGCTGCCAATGGAGCAGGCATGTTCGACCACTTCCAGGCCGCGGAAGATATCGCCTTCAGCGTCGGCAATGGTTTTGCCCTGCTCATTGCTGAGCACCACGGCAATACGCTTGGAATGTTCGCGAATCAGCGCCTGAAGCTTGAGCATGATGCGCATCCGCGCGCCGATCGGCGTCAGCTTCCAGGTCTGGAAGGCGCGATGGGCGGCGCTGATGGCGGCATCCACTTCGGCGGTTGTGGCGAATGGGACTTTGGCCAACACTTGTTGGGTCGCCGGGTTGACGATGTCGTGCCATTCGGTGGTCTGGGATTCGACCCACTCGCCATCGATCAACAATTTGACCTTTTGCACGGTGGTTTCTAACGATGCGTTCATATTGGTCTCCGGACGTTGTTCTTATTTAGAGAGCTATCTTTGGAGCCAAGGCGAGAAAGTCGCCTTGAGATGAGGCGTGTGTCGCGAATTGGTTATCGGACTGTTTTTGGAGTATAGATGTGCAAACTTCTAATAAGAACGCACATAAAAGCCGGTCCATCATGCAAAAAAACATCACGTCTTTAGGCTCGTTGAACTGGGATGACCTCAAGTTTTTCCTCGAGGTTGCCCGCACCCGCAAGGCCAGCACCGCGGCCAAGCGCCTGGCGGTGGACTACACCACCGTGTCGCGACGCATCAGTTCGCTGGAAGCCTCGTTGGGCACGTTGCTGTTCGAAAAGTCCCGGACCAGCGGTTTCGTCCTGACTGCCGAAGGCCAGCGGCTGTTGGGTTACGCCGAGTCGATCGAAAGCACTCTGCACATGGCCTGCGAACAGGTTTCGGGCTCAGGCGTGGCGTTGTCCGGGCATGTGCGCATGGGCTGCACCGAAGGGTTCGGCAGCTTTTTCATCACCCCGCAGCTGAGCCATTTCGTCGACGCCTACCCGGCGATCTCGGTGGACATCCTGCCGCTGCCGCACTTCATCAGCCTGTCCAAGCGCGAAGCAGACATTGTCATCGCGCTGGAACGGCCAGAACACGGCCCGTATGTCTGCTGCAAACTCTGCGACTACCGATTGCAGCTGTATGCGACCCAGGACTACCTGGACAAGCACCCACCGATACGCCGCCCGGCAGACTTGGGCAAGCATCAATTCATCAGTTATGTGGACGATCTGGCGTTCAGCTCGGAGCTGCTGTACCTGGCGAATGTGTTGCCCGGCGCCAGCGCCAATTTGCGCAGCACCAGTGTGATCGCGCAATTCGTGGCGGCGCAGCAAGGACGATCACTGGCGATTCTGCCGTGCTTCCTGGCGGCTCAGGACCCACGATTGCTGCCAGTGTTGCCGCAAGAGATCACCATTACCCGGCAGTTCTGGATGTACTGCCGCGAAGACCTGCGCAAGCTCAAGCGGATCACGTTGCTGTGGGATTACATCCGTTCCGTCACCGAGCAGAATCAAGGGCTGTTGATGGGGGAAAGTCGGGAGATGTTGTTCGCCGATTAATCCGCGCTCACCACGATCGACACCCGACGGCTCTCGGTGCGTCCGACCAACCTTGCTGCTTGAGCTCGGCGATCTGCGCCGGCGTCAGGCCTGGTTGCGGTGCCATCTGGCAACCGGCAATGCCAGCAAGGCCAGGAACAGGGTGATCGTGAACAGTCGTAGAGAATGCTGATTGAGGGTGAACACAGAAACTAGCTCCTGGGTTGAACATGGGCGACAGGGAGCTCCGACCCTGCCGTTTGCTGCGCGCCTCGGGAAAGGCGTTTGGCCTGGTACATTGCGGCGTCGGCAGCATCGAGCAACTCACCCGGTGTGACCCCATGATCGGGGTACACGGCGATGCCGATACTGAGTGAAGTCAACACCTGGGTACTGCCCGGCAATTGGATGGGTATTTCCATGCTGGCGATGATTTTGTCGGCAATCCGTTCAGCGTCTTCGGTCATGTGCAGCGGTGTGAGCAGGATTGCAAACTCGTCGCCGCCCAGACGCGCGACCAGGTCCTCTTCACGCAGTTGTGCGCGAACCCGGGTTGCCACGGCGATCAACACCGCATCACCAGCGGCGTGGCCGAAGTTATCGTTGATCTCCTTGAATCGGTCACTGTCGAGAAACAGCACGGCCACTCGCTCGTCCAACTTGCTGGCGTTGCGCAAGGCACGCATCAGGCGGCCTTCGAAAAATGCTCGATTTGGCAGTCCGGTCAGGCTGTCATGGCTGGCTTGATGGGCCAGGGTTTCGTTTTCGCTTTGCAGGTGCGTCTGCCAGGATTCGAGTTCATCGAGCAAGGCATTGAAGTCATTGCCCAGGTTGTCGAGTTCGGCCATGTCGGCGGGTGGCACGCGCTGGTCGAAGGCCCGCTCGCTGCGGGCGGCGTGAGCCACAGCAGCCAGGCTGCGCAACGGGCCGATGATCCCCCGCAGTTGCCGGCGCGCCAGATAGAGCGCAACCCAGGCACTGATGGCCGTACACAAGACGATCCCCATCAGACCGCTAAGCAAAAAGCGCATCAGGCTGCCGCCGTGACCGGTGAGCAAGATACTGCCTATTTCCTGACCTTGATGGACGATCGGCATGCTGATGGGCTTTTCCAGAATCACCCGGGCGATCTGCATTTCAAGATCGGAGAGCAACCCAGTCTCCGGTCGTTGCCAACGAGCAAGTAACTCGCCTTGCTCGTCCATCACCTGTGCATCGGCCACTTCTTCAGTGGATGCGATCAACGCCAGCGCTTCGGTGGCGGCAGCCTTATCGTTGAACACCACCGCGGCTTCCACGGTGTAATTGATTGAACGGGTGATCAGATGCAGGTTGTGATCGGCATAAACCCGCAAGGCCAGAACACCCAACAGGGTCAACGAGACACTGGCCATGGCCACGCCCACCAGGGCGACGATCAAATGTCCACGGCCGATAACCGACCCCAGGGTCGGGCGGATACGATGTTTGAATAGACTCATGGTGCCGCCGGTTGGCGGCGCGACAGTTGCAGCACACTGGGATGAATGCGCACACCGCTGCGGGCGACTGAGTCGAGATTGACCTCGAAGGACACTTGTTCATCGCCGACCCGCAGGCAGAACAGACTGCCGACGGTGCACTGATCGCCACCTTCGCTGATGCTCACCACCGGACGCCCGGTCAGCGAGGCGAATAGCCGACTACGCTCGTCGCTGGTCAGCTTGCCGATGTACACCGCATCGCATTCACCGGCAATTGCCGGGTTGTCGACCAATAGCCGTCGTACGGTGATAGGCCGACCAGTGGCTTGGGTGGTGCCCTTGACCAGGTCGTCGGTGTACTCGGTGGGGCCAACCACGCACAGTCGCAACTGGTGAGGCTCAACAGGCCACCGGGTATAACTGAGGATCCCGAGCACTACCTGAGTGACCGATCTGGCGCGCTGGTCGGCCTTGCTCACGTCTGTTTCCGGCTGAGCGAAGGCAACACCCGTCGACAAACAGAGAAGGCCGGCAAGCAGCACTTGCTTACAGCGAACCATGCGCTCTGTCGCCCAGACAGCCACCTTCATGCAGGGATTCTCTTCGATCGCAACGAAATGATGCCGCAACGATAGCACAGCACCGAAACACCAGCGAGGCCACGCCCCCGGCACATCGGACAGATTCCGTCGTCTGGCGCCGGCCGCTTAGTGGCCCGGCTCGATACCCTCTTCCAGCTCCAGCATCAACCCGCTCAAGCGCTTGACCTTGCGCCGTACAGACTCTTCGAATATACCGGCGCGAGGCTCAATCAGGGTGAACCAGTGTTTGGCCCGGGTTATTCCGGTATAGATCAGTTCTTTGGTGAGTACAGGGTTCAGGGCGTCCGGCAGAATCAACGCCGTATGGGCAAATTCCGAGCCTTGGGATTTGTGTACGGTCATGGCGTATACGGTGTCGACATCGTTGAGTCGACTTGGCAGGACAAAGCGCACACCGCCCTGTCCATCGTTGCGCGGGAAGGCCACACGCAACACTTGCCGCCCTGCATCGGGCCCCTCACGTTCCGGCAGCTTGAGCGCAATGCCAATATCGCCGTTCATCAAACCCAGGCCATAGTCGTTGCGGGTCATCAACACAGGCCGACCTTCATACCACTGGTGGTCGCTGTCGATCAGCCGAGCCTTGAGCAGCGCCTCGGTCACTCGCTGATTCAAGCCTTCCACACCCCAAGGCCCTTTGCGTACCGCGCACAACAGCTGGAAGGTGTCGAAGGCTTGCAGCACCACACGCGCCCAATGGGTCCAGCGTGGATCATCGAGTGGGCAGTCGAGCGGTGGCCGCTGACTGCGCAAAAGACTCAGGTAATGCCGATAACCTTTCGGCCTCTCACCCTGGCCTTCGAGCAGCAAGCGCTCCAGCGCCCGATCCTGCTCCCCCTTGAGAGGCAGGGAAAATACATCGTCATGGCTTCCAGCCGCCAATAACTTGCGGGCGTCCTCGGGTTGCTGCCGGTTGACCCAACGGGCCAACTGGCCAATGCCGCTGCCCTCACCAAAGCGCCGTGAGTGACGCAGCATCACGACTTGCTGAGCCAGGGGATGCGCTCCGTTGATGTCTTCGTGCAAATCGCTCGCATCCAGATTTTCACCGCTGACCGCCTCCAGCCACTGGCGGGTCTGCGGGCTGTACCAACCGGCCTCGGCATCGCGGCACAGATCACCCAGGACGGCACCGGCCTCTACCGACGCCAGTTGATCCTTGTCACCGAGCAGCACCAGACGCGCATGGGCCGGCAATGCGTCGAGCAGATTGGCCATCATTTCCAGGTCGATCATCGAGGCTTCGTCCACCACCAATACATCCAGTGGCAAGCGATTGCCGGCGTGGTGCCGAAAATGCCGCGTGCCGGGACGACTGCCGAGCAAACGGTGCACGGTGGTCACATCCGATGGGATCTTCTCGCGCACTGGTTCCGCAACTTCCAGGGTTTGAACCTGCTGGCTGATGGACTCGGTCAATCGTGCGGCGGCTTTGCCGGTGGGGGCCGCGAGACGGATGCGTAGCGGTTTGCCGGCTTCCACCGCGGGTGCCTGGAGCAATGCCAGCAATCGCACGACCGTGGTGGTTTTACCGGTGCCCGGGCCGCCGGTGACGATGCTGAATGCGCTACGGGTAGCCAGGGCACAGGCGAGTTTTTGCCAGTCGATCACTTCATCAGGTCTGGCTGGACCGAACAGGCCCGTCAGGCGCTGGGGCAAATCAGTCGGCGTTGTTTCGTGTGCAGCCAGGCGCTGACGCAGGGCGTTATCAATCCGCCGCTCGTAAGCCCAGTAGCGACGCAAGTACAGGCGTTTACCCGATAGCACCAACGGCCGGTGCTGCGCGGCTTCACGCTCGTCCACGGCCAGAGCCACCAGACGGCTGGACGCCAGGACCTTGCACCAATGAGCACCGTCCAGCGCCTCCAGCAATTGCGACGGCAGCAACATCGCGCCACTTTGCAGATCACCTTCCGGCGGCAGCGACAGAGCGAAGTCCGGCTCTTTCAGCGTTTCGAACAGATCCAGACAGACATGGCCGTGGCCCAGTTGATGACTGGTTAAAGCAGCAGCCAGCAGCACCAACGGGTCATCGTCGGGGGCGAGTTCGTGGAGAAAGGCCACGAAGGCTTTGTCCAGCGCCCGCAGCCAACCACGTTCGACCCAGCGCGTGAGCAGCAGCAACAAGTCATCTGCGCGATTCAAGGGGGCCAGGTCCGCCAGACTTTCGGCCGCCAATGGCGTGGGCAGCAAATCGGCGAAGGTGCGACTCATAGCAGTACTCCCTGTTCCCAGGCGGGTTCGGCCTTGGGCTCTGGCTTGCCCTGGAACAACCGGTCCAGACGCTCGATCAGCTCCCGGGGCGGACGGGCGAAATACACGCCCTGGCTGGCCGCGCGAGTACCGCGAAGGAACAGGTACAACGCCCCACCAACATGCCGGTCGTAATCGTAATCGACCAGCCGCGCCTTGAGCTGGCGATGCAGGGCGAGCAGGTACAACACATATTGCAGGTCGTAACGGTTATCGAGAATCGACTGCTCCATGGCCTGCTCGGTATAGGCCGCATCATCGATGCCCAGCCAGTTGGATTTGTAGTCAGCGACGTAATAACGACCGTCGTGCTCGAACGTCAGGTCGATGAAGCCTTTGAACATGCCATTGAGCAGCACCGCTTCGGCGGCCACCCTGGCCACGCCGTTGTGGGTGTATTGGCGCACGAGTTCATCGAGTTTGAGCACATCGACTTTGTGACTGGCGAACCAGAACTCCATCTCGACCCGATATTGGGTCAACTGCTCGAACACCACCGGTGGCTGCCCGCCGCCGATGTGCAGCGGGGATTTGAGCAAGTGCTGTAGCCAATCACTCAACGTCGTGATCCAGCCTTCCCAACCACGGCGATTGCAGCGGCGGGCGATGGCGTCCTCCACAGACTGCGGTGCAGCGGTAAAACCTTCGTCACCGGCCCACTCAAGCAATCCATGGAGAAAAGTGCCGGGGTTCGGCCCGCGAGGGAATCGATGGATATCAGCCCCGCCAGCAATCACTTCTCGCGGCGCTTGCGGATCGAGACGTTCGTCGTCAAAAAGCTTTTGTGCTTGCGGGCTCTCTGGAGCTTCGTCACTTCCCACGCTCAGACTGTCGCCAATGCGCAAGGCGCTGTAGGAGGCGATCCACCAGTTTTCGCTGGCCTTGCGCTTGGGTATCAGCGGCGCAAGCAAGGTCGCTTCATTGCGCGGCGGATGGTAATGCTCGGCGCTCACTTCAGGCATTTCGCCGTAGTTCAGCGCCGGGCAGTCCTGCTGCAGATCTTCCAGCCAACGCCGCAACCCTGCCGACTCGGCCAATGGCGCACCACCGCCCAACAGATAACCCAACGCCGAAAGGTGCAGAACCGAGCCGTTGTTATTGCCGCGCTTGAGGTCAGTCACACCGACCCAGCAAGCATGTTGCGCCCGGGTCAGGGCGACATAAAGCAGCCGAAGATCCTCGGCCAAGCGCTCATCATCGGCTTGTGCGACCAACTCCGGCGTCGGCTTCAAGCTCACTTGAGCCTTGCCCGTCGCGTCGTGGTAATACAACGGCAAACGGCTGCCATCCACCGGTTTTGCCGAGCAAATGAACGGCAGAAACACCAACGGATATTCGAGCCCTTTGGATTTGTGGATGGTCACAACCTTGACCAGTTGCTCGTCGCTTTCCAGGCGCAGGATCTGTTCTTCGCCAGCCTGACCGGACAATGCCAGATGCTCGGACAAATGACGGATCAAGGCTTGCTCGCCATCGAGTTCGGCGGAGGCCTGCTGCAGCAGCTCGGACAGGTGCAGCAGGTTGGTCAGCACCCGCTCACCATCGTTGCGCGCGATCAACGCCTGGGGCAGTCGGAAGTCGTGCAGCAAATGTCGCAGCATTGGCAGCACGCCCTGCTTGCGCCAGAGCTCGCGATAACCACGGAACTGCATGACCCGCGCTTCCCAAGCCAGTTCATCCTGATTCAGCCGTTCCAGCTCAGCCAGCGAAAGGTTCAGCGTGATGCAGGCCAGCGCGGCACGGAGGGGGCGCTCGACATCCGGCTCGGCACACGCCTTGAGCCAGGTCAGCAGGTCATGGGCTTCCTGCGCGGCGAACACGGAATCCTTGTCTGACAGGTAAACGCTGCGCACACCACGGGCCGAAAGCTCGCCACGCACGGCCTGGGCCTCGTTGCCGTCGCGCACCAGAATTGCGATATCCGATGGCAGCAGACCTTTGAAGTCCTTACCGTCCTGGATGAAGCCCGCACGGTCTTGCTGACCGCCATTGAGTAGCGCCGTGATTTCACTGGCGCAGGCGGCGGCCAGTTGTTGTCGATACACCGCGCCAGACAGTGGCTGATCGGCGGCCAGGTGCCAGATGTTCAGGGCCGGTACAACCTGACCATCAATGCGCAGGACTTCTTTGCGCCCTTGGGATTCGACGGGCAGAAACGGTACAGGGTTCTCGCCATTTTTCTCACGAAACAGGAATGCTCCGCGCCCCTGCTCACGAGATTCGGCGCGCTCGAACACATGGTTTACCGCACTGACCATGCCATGACTGGAACGGAAGTTGGTACCCAGGGTATGCAGGCGGCCAGTGGTGGCTTGGCGGGCGCGCAAGTAGGTATAGATGTCGGCACCGCGAAAGGCATAGATCGCCTGCTTCGGGTCGCCGATCAGAAACAGACCGGTTTCTGGATTGTTGTCTTCGATGCGATAAATGCTTTCGAAGATTCGATACTGCACCGGGTCGGTGTCCTGGAATTCATCGATCAAGGCGACCGGGAACTGCTCGCGGATCAGGGTCGCCAGGCGTTCACCGCCTTCGGACTGCAACGCCGCATCGAGGCGCAGCAACATGTCATCGAAGCCCATCTCCGCGCGGCGACGCTTCTCTTCCTCGAACCGTGCACCCACCCAATGCGCGGCGTGTTGCAGCACGGCGGCATCGGGGGTCGGCAAACCATCGAGACTGGCCTTGAGAGCGGACATCGCCTCCAGACCGGGATGACGGGGGGCTTCGCCCTTCCAGGCTTCAGCCATACCATCGGGAGTCAGGCGAGTGAAGCCGGTGCCAATGTCCAGCTGCTCGAGAGATTCATCTTCGGCCCAGGCCCGGAGCTTCTCGAACCAGGGTTCGAAGTAGCGTGCCTGCATCTTGCGACCATCGACGCTCTTGCTCGCGACGCCCTGGTGACAGATGGCAAGCAACTCATCCGCCCATTGGCGCCAGGGCATCTTGAGTTCGAGCAAAACGGCCCGTCGCTCCTGCAGGCACTCGGCAATCAACTCGGCAGGCTCTTTACCTGCAACGCTGTCACGCTCGCTGGCGAACAACCCACGCACTCGCGGCAGCAACGCTGCCGGGCCGCCCCAATTGCCACGAACCCAGCTCAACGCATCGCCTTGCATCGGGTAGCAAAACAGTCGCCAGTAGTCGCGCAGGACTTCGCCGAGCAAATCGCTGTGATCGGTTTCCAGGGTCTGGGTGAACAGGCTGCCACTGTCAAACGCATGTTCGCGCAGCATGCGCTGGCACCAACTGTGGATGGTCGATACTGCAGCTTCATCCATCCACTGTGCGGCGATGTCCAGGCGGTTGGCACAGCCGGACCACTGTTCGGGAAGGTACTGCTCGCGCAATTCGGCAATGAGGCCATCCGGTGCGGGTGTCTCATCGCGGAAAAACCGTGCGGCTTCAGCCAGCCGTGTGCGAATACGTTCGCGCAGCTCTTTGGTCGCGGCATCGGTGAAGGTCACCACGAGGATTTGCGGCGGCAGCAATTCACGGCCAAAACCACTCGACTCGCCGCCGTGGCCAAGGACCAGACGCAAGTACAGCGCAGAAATGGTGAAGGTCTTGCCGGTCCCGGCGCTGGCCTCAATCAGTTGGCTGCCACTCAGAGGGAATGCCAGGGCCAGCGGTGTTTTCGTGATCATGAGCGCGCCTCCTCGCTGGTCGATGAACGCCAGGAGGCCTCAAATAGCGGCCGATACAAAGCGTCGCACCAATCGGGGAAGGTCTCGTCGGCAATCAGAGCATCGTAGTCGGCGAATTGCCGAGCGAGTGCCGGGCTTTCGCGGCGCTCGCCGTCAGTGGTCTGGCCATCGCCTTCATAGGCCTTGCGGGCAGCGGCGTCAGCTTTGGCCGGGTCAGTTTGAGCGAGCCAGGCGAAGGCTGTTTTTACTGCAATCGGCAGCGGCTGGCGCATGCCTGTTTGCCAGGCCAACAACAGATCGCCCAGAACCCGGGATGCTGCGGCCTCCTCTATCGGACCGAGCAGCAAACTGTCGTCGCTGGCCACCAACGCCGTTGTCATCGGCATGCCGCTGGCACAGGCCACCAGGTGATTGACCCAAGGTCGCGTCAGGCGATGCCATTTGCGGGCCTTGATCGAACCGATGCTGTTGGGAATCGTAGTCACCGACAACAACCCGCCATCTGCGCGTTGATGCAGAGCACTGAGCCAACCCTCCAGACGCAATCCTTGTAGCTCCAGACTCACCGGCAACGCACTGGTGAGCGGGGTCGGCCATAACGCCAGAAGTTGCTGATAGCGCAGCAGCAGATCCGGCAGCGGCTCGATCAACTCTCGCTGAAGACATTCGCCAAAACCGGCCATGGGCAAGAGTCCGCTGTTTTGCAGGCGTTTCGCCTGCGCTTCCAGTACCTGATCGGTCTGGTCCAATTGCCCCAGCGCCGCGTCGAGCAAGCTGTCGCTGAGGCTATAGCGTTGCAGCGCGTCGAGTACAAATGGTTCTTCATCTGCCAAAGGCACTTCGGCAGCCTCGAAGAACACTTTGAGCCGCTGACTGAAGAAATGTCGTACAGGGTTGCGCAGAAAATCCTGCAGTTGACCCAGGCTCAGCGGTTCGTCCTGGACGTAGGGTTCAAGCACTTCGATATCAGTCGCCAGATCACTGGCTTGATGAAGCACCTGCCACTCGCTGGCGTAGCTGAATAGATCATCGCCCTCATGAAAGTAGCGATGGCTAAAAGGTTGCAGCGGGTGTTCCTGAGTCATGGACTCCAGCAGCTCATCATTGTCATCGTGCAGTCGCCAGCCGCTGCCGAGATGGTCACGCAACTGCCCTATCAACACCGAAGCAGGGCGCTCGCTGTTGTCCCGAATACTGCGGCCGACCCAGCTGATATAGAGTTGGTCACGTGCCGACAACAGAGCCTCCAGCAGCAGATAGCGATCATCCTCACGTCGGGAGCGATCGCCGGGGCGGTAGTCACTGCCCATCAGGTCGAAGTCCAGCGGCGGCTGCGCGCGAGGGTAATCGCCGTCATTCATGCCCAGCAGGCAGACCAGTTTGAATGGGATAGCTCGCATGGGCATCAAGGTACAGAAGTTAACGGCTCCGGCGAGGAAACGCTGAGACAGGCGGCCTTGGTCGAGACCCGCCAGCCAGGCTTCCCGGACTACGGTCAGCGGTAACTCGTCCCGCAAACCTACAGATTCGCAGGTTTCAAGCCAAGTCTCGCGCAGCTCTTCGAGTTGGGCCAACAAATAGTCGTCATGCTCGTTACTGGCCAGGAAGAACAATTGCATCAACGCTTGCAACCGCGAGCCCCATTGTTTGGGCGCTGCAGGTTGAGTGAGTTCCTGATGGGCAATTTCCAGCGCATCCAACAATGCCACCAAAGGACCTATGAGGGCGGCATCCAGACCACCAATCTCGTCGTAGGGCTCGATCCCCTCGCAGGCACTGGCGCTGCCTACGGCATAACCCAGCAGCATCCGTCGCAGACCGAAACGCCAACTGTTTTGCTCCAGTTCCTCAGGCAGGCCCAGACCCGCGCGCTGCTCGGCGTTCATCCCCCAGCGAATGCCTGCGCCTTCAATCCAGCGATGCAAGGTTGGCAGGTCACGCTCCTCTACGCCAAACCGAGCGCGTAATGCCGGAACGTCCAACAGGTCGAGGATTTCGCTGACGGGGAAGCGACTATCGGGCAGTTTGAGCAGATGCTCGACAGCGATCAATAGCGGATCCCGGCCGCGCTGGCCTTGATCCGCCAGCGTGAAAGGAATGAAGCGCGGATCAAAGCGATCAAGCTGACCAAAGACAGCACGGATGTGCGGGGCATAACTGTCGATGTCCGGGACCATCACGATTATGTCGCGAGGCCTCAGGTCTGGGTCAGCACTGAATCGTGCGAGCAATTGATCGTGGAGGATCTCCACTTCGCGTTGAGCGCTATGGGCGATGTGAAAACGGATAGATACGTCCTTTTTCAGATCGACAGCAGGCCAACGCTCGCGGGTCTCGTTCAGGGGACGCAATTCCAGGATGTCGTCCTGCAACTGATTGAGCATGTTCTGTGGCTGGTTTTCGCTGAAAAGGTCGATGCGCCCGTCACGAAACGCCGAGCGATAGCTACTCGGATCGTCGTAGCTGTCGAGCAGATTGATGTAGTCCCGCCCCTGCTTACCCCACGCGGCCAAAAGCGGGTGGGCGTGCTGATGGAGCGTTTGCGAGTCGAGCACAACCGGCATGCCGCTCTTGCGAGCCTGACGCTTGTACTGATGTCGCAATAGATCTTTATCGGCGACGATGTCCGCCCAATGGTGACGACATGGGTTGTGTACGCATAGCAAGACCTGGCTGAATCGAGCAAGCCCGGCAAGCGCTTCCAGGGCTTGAGCAGGCAGGGAAGAAATACCGAAAACGATCACCCGTGAAGGCAAACCACTGGGCGCTACTTCGAGGCTATTGATCCGCTCGATAAAGCGTTGGTGGACGCCTGCGCGGCTTTGCGCCATGCCTTGTTCACCAACATCCAGCAACAACGCTCGCCACAGCTCCGCCTGCCAGCAGTTGGCCGGGGTCAGGGCTTTGGCTTCGCCTCTACCATTTCGTAGCTGATGACGACCTTCTGCCCAGTCTTCGAGCCAGTCGGCACGGTAGACCTGATATTGGTCAAACAGGTCTGCCAGTCGCTCCGCCAATTGATAGCGTTTACGTAAGTCGGTGTCATTGGTAAGAAAGCGCTGCAGGGGTTCGAAGTGCGGTTGATTGATCAACTGTGGCAGCAGACGCATCAGACGCCAGGTCAGCGGGGCTTTATCGAGAAGGGATTTGACCGGGATTTCGTCACGTCCCAGCACCATACGATAGAGCTGCCACATGAAGCTGCCCGGTAACTGCACGTCGATGGCAGCGGCGATTCCGCAGCCACCCATGTCGTCCTCTTCAGGATCTTCGGCCAATGCCAGCTTCAGCCACTGGGCGATGCCGTTGCTCTGTACCAAGGCGATTTCATTTTCCAAGGGAGCCAGCGGGTAGCGCCGCATCCAGCTAACCACCAGGCTGCGTAACTCGTCCAGGCGGTTGCCATGAACCACCATAAAACCAGCACTGAGGGACATAGCGTCCGGCATAAAGGCTTCCTTGGGAAAATACAAAAGCTAGGGCCGAACCTTAGCACTGTCGGCAGACTGTGACAGCCGGGAGCGGTCCGATGATGCTGTACGAACTTTCCTGCGGACAAAACAAAACCCCTACCTGCAGATGCAGATAGGGGTTTCGGAATTTAATCTTGACGATGACCTACTCTCACATGGGGAAACCCCACACTACCATCGGCGATGCATCGTTTCACTG
>NZ_JAKLSP010000056.1:0-14268 GCF_022014505.1 Pseudomonas sp. PGPR40
TCCCGAACTCAGCAGTGAAACGATGCATCGCCGATGGTAGTGTGGGGTTTCCCCATGTGAGAGTAGGTCATCGTCAAGATTAAATTCCGAAACCCCTATCTGCATCTGCAGGTAGGGGTTTTGTTTTAGTAGAAGTCACCGATTTTGCTGGCACGTTACCGCTGTAACGGGCTGGTCACAGAATTTCTTGACGACCATAGAGCATTGGAACCACCTGATCCCATCCCGAACTCAGCAGTGAAACGATGCATCGCCGATGGTAGTGTGGGGTTTCCCCATGTGAGAGTAGGTCATCGTCAAGATTGAACTCCGAAACCCCTGTCTGCTTATGCAGACAGGGGTTTTGTCTTTCTGGGCTATAGGAACTTCAATCCGGTATGGGGTACATCCCGCTCTTACGTGCCTTACTACTCCTTCGAGCCAGCAACTTGCGCCACCAGATATAGATTCCCGTCACCGACAATACTGCAATCAAAACACCCAACAACGCGATCATCACTTGCCCGGTGAGCCCAATGATCCGCCCTCCGTGTATCGGCAATTGCAGTCGATAAAAACGCTCTCCCAAGGTGCCTTGCCCTGCGATTTCCTGCCCCAGTAAACGCCCGTCCGTGCCATGGAAGAACAGCCAGGACTTTCCATGGGCCTCGGTATCATGTTGCCCAAAACCCGCTCCATAAAAGTTGTACTCAAAGCTGTAATACAACTCTCCGATCGCAGCGGTCAGCCCCAGCCTTTGCCCTTCCTGCAACGCACGTTCATAAGCCTGTTGATAACTTAACCGCGTAACTCCCAATTCCTCGGCAGGCATGCGACCGCGAGCCTCATAGACGCTCGGTTCAATTGGCGAAAACAGTGATACCGCAGGCTTGAAGACCTGGCTCGGCAGGTTCATGGCTACACTGCTGACAGCGATCGGTAACAGCAATAACCACAGCCACAAACCACCCGCCCGATGCAGATCGAAATTCAGCCGGTAGGCATGCCCACCCTTGATCTTCCAGGCCGTCGACCATTTCTGCCAGAACGGTTTCCCACGTGGAAGCGTCAGCCAAAGCGCAATGAAACAATCGACAACCCAAGCGATCGCGACCAGTCCCATTAACAACAACCCCCAGTTATCCGGCAGGACCAGGTTGTAGTGAAACTCAAGAATGAACGGGATGAAGTTCTCCCGCTGAAAACAACATTCCCCCCAGAACCGCTGACCCATTTGCTTGCCATTGACCGGATCCAGATAGAACACCTGATTGGGTTCGGCAAAAGGTTTTCCGGTCGCAGGATCATTGCGCGGTACCGCCGCCAGCAATGACGTATGACCCGGTTCTGACGGGTACTCCATGTACCAGACTTGTAGCTTCGGATGCTTAGCTTGCAGCTTGTCGACCAAGGTGCCGGGCGGCAAACGCTGACCTTCGGAAGACGCTTTATAAAACTCCGGATTAAGCCACTCATCCAGCTCATGATTGAACGCCAAGATGCTCCCTGTAAGTCCTGCCATCAGCAGAAACAACGCAGTAGCCAAACCAATATAGCGATGAAGTAAAACCAGAAATGCACGCATGGGATTTTCCTGCAGAGACGACAAAGCCAGCCCCTGGACTCAGGTGCTGGCTTTGTCGTCATAACGGATGATTAGAACTGGTAGCTCACGGTAGCGGCGACGTTGCGCTCTTCACCCAGGTAGCAGAAGTTCAGGCTGGCACAGGAGGCCACGTAAGACTCGTTTGTCAGGTTGTTCGCATTCAGACGTACGTCCACGCCCTTCAAACCCACCTTGCCCAGGTCATAGCCGACAGACGCATCGAGCAGCGTGTAGGACGGCACCTTCAGGGTGTTTTCCGCATCGGCCCAGCTGTAGCCGACATAACGCACGCCGCCGCCCAGACGCAGACCGTCAAGCGCTGCGCTGTCGAACGTGTAGTCCGCCCATACCGAGGCCATATGGCGTGGTGCCTGAGTCGGCGAGTTGCCCTTGTTTTCGATCACGTCGGTGTCGGTGCTCAACGTACTGATCATCGACTTTGAATACTCGATGTCGGTGAAGGTGTAGCTGCCGAGGACTTTCAGGTTATCGGTCAGCTGCATGTGCGCTTCCAGTTCCAGACCTTGGGAGCGGACGGCGCCTACAGCGCGATAGAAGTTTTCCTGCGGCAGTTTGGTTGCCAGGTTTTCCTGATCGATGCGGAACAGCGATGCCGTGAACAAGTTGTCGGTGCCCGGCGGCTGGTATTTCAGGCCCACTTCCCACTGGGTGCCATCGGTCGGTGCCAGAGGATTGCCGGCGCTGTCCGCGTAGGAATTCGGGTTGAACGACTCGGAGTAACTGATGTACGGCGCAATGCCGTTATCGAACAGGTACAACGCCCCAGCCCGGCCCGTCAGCTTGGTGCGTTCGTCACTGATTTCCGTGCCCACAGGGCGTCCAGCCTCAGCCAGCCGATTTTCATCGGAGGTTTCAACCCAGTCCTGACGCAGGCCCAAAGAGAAGCGCCATTTATCCATCTCGATCAGGTCTTGCAGATAGACGCCGCTCTGTTCCAGGCGACGCAGATAGCTGGTCGGGCTGTAGAAGTCGATGGCCGAGTTGCCGTACACCGGATTGAACGCATCGATCGGTGCAAGACCGCCACTGGTCCAGTCGACCACCGTCTTGCGGCGCTGATAGTCCGCGCCCATCAGCACGGTGTGTTTGGTCGCGCCGGTGAAGAACTCGGCTTGCAGCATGTTATCGATGATAAAGGCGTGGAGCTTTTCGTCGGCGCCGGTGTAATAGCGGTTCAACTCGTTACTGGTGGGTGTGGTCCAGCCATAGGCGTAAACCTGATCGTTCTTCACCTTGGAGTCCAGATAACGAAAGTTCTGCCGCGCGGTGAAGACGTCGTTGAAGCGGTGTTCGAACTGATAACCGAAGGACTGTTGATCACGCTGGAAACCATCAACGCCCGGCTCGCCTTCGAAGAAGTCTGGAGAGATCCGATTGCCGTTGCGCTGATGGATCGTGCCGTCGGCCGGGACGCCGCCGTGATAGCCGCCGTCGGGATCATGCTGCAGATAGGCTTGCAGCGTCAGCGAGGTATCTTCGGTGAAATCGATGCTCACCGTCGGCGCCAGGGCGAAGCGCTTTTCCTTATTGTGGTCGAACTGTGTGTCGGACTGATCCGCCAACCCTGTCAGGCGATACGCAATACGCTTGTCATCATCCACCGGCCCGCTGAAGTCGAAACCCATGCCGCGCTGGCCTTGGGCGCCCACCGTGGCCTGAACCTGATGATAGGGCTCATACAGCGGTTTCTTGCTGGTCAACGCCACCAGCCCCCCCGGCGAACTGCGCCCGTAGAGCACCGACGACGGCCCTTTGAGGATATCGACCCGTTCGAGGAAATACGGGTCCACCTGCATGGTGCTATAGGTGCCGCTGTCGCCCATGGATTTGAGGCCGTCGAGATAGATGTTATCTACCGAGCCGTCGTTGAAACCGCGCATCGCCACGTAGTCATAACGGTGAGTTGCGCCATAAGGGTTGGTCAGTACGCCCGGGGTATAGCGCATCGCCTGGGACACGGTTTGCGAGCCTTGGTCGTCCATTTGCTCGCGAGTCACCACGGACACGCTTTGCGAGGTTTCCAGCAGTGCGGTACTGGTCTTGGTGGCGATCTGGCTGTGCGTTGCGTTGTAGCCATCCATGCTGCCCAGCGCATTGCCCAGGGCGAAGCCTTTGATGTCGGTGGTGGGCAGTGCCAGGGCTCCGGTTTCAGCGACGGGCCGCAGCACATAGCTGCTGCCATCCTGACTGATGGCCACCAGCCCTGTGCCATTGAGCAAATGGCTCAACGCCTGATCCGCCGAATAGTCGCCCTGTAGTCCCGGTGACTGGAGGCCCTGAGTTTGAGCTGGAGTCGTCGACAGCGTGATGCCCGCCTGACGCGCGAATTGGTTGAGCACATCGCTCAAGGGGCCGGCGGCAATGTTGTAGCGGTGGCTAGTGGCTTCGCTGCCCTGGGCTGCAACGCCAAGTGTCGGCAGCAGTCCGACACCCAATGCGGTCGAGAACAGTGCCGCGCGGATGGCGTGGCGCAATACGCCTGATTCCGCGGTGAAATGAAGAGGGTTCTTACTGATGGCGCGCACAGTCATTGTAGGTTTCCGTAGGAAGTCGCTGAAGGCAGAGTTGAAGTGCTTACTGACTAAGCCGGACTTGTTCGGGAAACCCGCCAAAAATAATTCAGGCCTGTCGCTCCAGCGTCACCCACCAGCGAGTGCGATAGCGCAGTTGCACCGGCAGGGTGTGCGGCAGGATGGCCAGCAGTTTGTCGGTGTCTTCGAGACGGAAAACCCCGGACAGCCGCAAGTGGGCAATGTCCGCCGTGCAGGTCAGATAGCCGGGACGGTAACGTCCGACTTCATTAATAAAATCCCCGAGGCGCATGTTACGGGTGACGATCAGGCCGTCGACCCAGGCGCCGGCATCCATGTCTTGCGGCGGTGCCAACTGTGCGCGATTGCGATCGATCAAATAACTCTGCCCGGCCTGCACCTGAATCGGCAGGCCATCGGCGGCCCGTGGCGAATGGATTGCGACCATGCCGCTGGTGACGCTGAGCCGCGTGCAGTCGGCGTCCTGACGAACGATGAAGCGAGCAGCCATCCCTTCAAATACGCCGTGACGGCTTTGCACCCGCAACGGTCGATCAAGCGAAACCCCTTCACTTGCCCCGCTGCACGTCACGATGATCTCGCCGCGAGTCAGTTTGATAAGGCGCTGTTGCGCGCTGTAATCCAGATCCACCGCGCTGGCAGTGTTGAGTTCCAGGCGCGTGCCGTCCGGTAACTGGAAACCACGACGCTCGCCCGTGGCGGTGGCGAAGTCGGCGGTCCACTGTTGCCAGCCGACCGCATCCTTGCCCAACCACGCCGCCGAACCCATCAGCAATGCGCCCGACAGCAGCTTCAACGCCTGGCGCCGACCCAATCCCTGTGCGCTGTTTTCCAACGTGTTGAAAGCGACTTGAGCGCCGGGCACCGCGCGCAAATTACTGCTCAACTCGGCTTGCAGGGCCTGCACCCGTTGCCAGGCCAGTTCATGCTCACGGTGTTCCGCGCGCCAGACCTCGCATTGCTGGCGCAACCTGGAATTGGTCGCGTTATTACGCAGGCGCAGCAACCAATGGATGGCTTGTTTGACCACCTGCTGATGAGGCTCGCCGCAGCGGTTTAGCGCTGAGTTATCCACAGGCATCACGCTTCATACCGCAGCACGTAGCAGTGATACAGCGCGTCGGCCACATAACGTTCCACTGAGCGTAGGGACAATCCCATGTGTTCGGCGATCTGCTTGTGGGTAAGTCCTTCGCACTGGGCCAGCAGAAATGCCTGACGCACTTTCGGCTTCAGGCCTTCAAGCATGCGGGCGATGCTTTCCAGCAATTCGAACACCAATGTCCGGGCCTCGGCGCTCGGGGTTTCGGCCTCGGGCAAATGGGCGATGGTTTCCAGGTACGCGCGCTCGATTTCCTCACGGCGCCAATGGTCGATCACCAGGCCGCGGGCGATGGTTCGCAGAAAGGCGCGTGGAGCCTTGAGTTCCAGGCGTTCGGTTCTTTGCAGCAAACGGACGAAAGTGTCCTGTGCCAGATCCGCCGCATCGGCCGCATTACCCAATCGAGCGCGCAGCCACGTGTTGAGCCAACCGTGATGACTGCTGTAAAGCGCCTGTACTGCAAACTCAGGTGAAGACATGAACGCGACAGCTCGACGTCACAAATGATAATTAGTCGCATTGTCATCAAGGGTTAGCGAATTTGCAACTGCCGTTCGAGCAACCATCAGCAAGCACTCCCACGGGGGGCGCTCTAGTCCGCCGTTCGGCGGGTATTTCATACAAAACCCTAAGATTTCTCCCACTTGTGTCGACAGAGTGGTGAGACAGGGCGTGCACCAAAGTAGAGCGGTTTCAGAAGACTGTCTGCGCTGTTACATGGAATGTTGCAACCCGGCACGAATCCCCACTTTTTGCATAAGAAGCCCCATGAAATGAATCTCAAGTTCAGCCATAAAATCCTGCTGGCCGCTTCAGGCGTCGTGGTGCTGGCTTTTGCGTTGTTCACTTTGTACAACGACTATCTGCAGCGAAACACCATTCGACAAAACCTCGAGTCTTCCGTTGAGCAAGCTGGCGATCTGACCGCCAGCAGCGTGCAGAACTGGATGAGCGGCCGCGTGCTGGTCCTTGAAAACCTCGCGCAAAACGTCGCTCATCAAGGCGCCAATGCCGATCTGCCGGGCCTGGTCGATCAACCCGCTCTCACCTCGAACTTCCAGTTCACCTACGTCGGGCAGGCCAATGGTGTGTTCACCCAGCGCCCTGACGCGAAGATGCCGGACGGCTACGATCCGCGTCAGCGCCCCTGGTACAAACAAGCCGTGGTCGCCGACAAGACCATGCTGACTCCGCCCTACATGGCAGCGGTCGGCGGGTTGGTGGTGACCATCGCCATGCCGGTGAAAAAGCAGGGGGAACTGCTGGGCGTCGTCGGTGGCGACCTGAGTCTGGAAACCCTGGTAAAGATCATCAACTCGGTGGACTTCGGTGGCATCGGTCACGCGTTCCTCGTCAGCGCCGACGGTCAGGTGATCGTCAGCCCGGACAAGAATCAGGTGATGAAGAACCTGAAAGACATTTATCCGGGTTCCAGTGTCCGTATCGAGAAAGGCATCCAGGAAGTAGAGCTGAACAAGCAGGACCGCATCCTCTCATTCGCTCCGGTGAGTGGTTTGCCGAATGCCGAGTGGTACGTCGGTCTGTCGATCGACAAGGCCAAGGCCTATGCGCCACTGAGCCAGTTCCGCACTTCGGCGCTGATTGCGATGTTCATCGCCGTGACCGCCATTGCAGTGCTACTGAGTCTGCTGATCAGCGTGCTGATGCGTCCGCTGACCACCATGGGCCGTGCGATGCAGGACATCGCTCAGGGCGAGGGCGACCTGACTCGTCGTCTGGTGGTAGAAAGCAAAGATGAGTTCGGCGAGTTGGGCGGCTCCTTCAATCAGTTCGTGGAGCGGATTCACGCGTCGATCTGCGAAGTGTCCTCGGCGACCCGCCAGGTGCATGACCTGTCGCAACGGGTGATGGCATCGTCCAACGCTTCGATCATCGGCTCCGACGAACAAAGCGCCCGCACCAACAGCGTGGCCGCGGCGATCAACCAATTGGGCGCCGCCACCCAGGAAATCGCCCGCAACGCCGCCGATGCTTCGCAACACGCCAGTGGCGCGAGCGAGCAGGCCGATGACGGTCGTCAGGTGGTGGAAAAAACCATTCTGGCCATGACTGAGCTGTCGCAGAAAATCAGTCTGTCCTGCACGCAGATCGAAACCCTGAACGCGAGCACCGACAACATCGGCCACATTCTCGATGTGATCAAAGGCATCTCCCAGCAGACCAATTTGCTGGCGCTCAACGCGGCCATCGAAGCGGCCCGTGCCGGTGAGGCCGGTCGTGGTTTTGCGGTGGTGGCGGACGAGGTGCGTAATCTGGCTCATCGCACTCAGGAATCGGCGGAAGAGATCCACAAGATGATCAGCTCGCTGCAGATCGGTTCTCGCGAAGCGGTGACCACCATGAATGCCAGTCAGGTATCCAGCGAGCAGAGCGTCGAAGTGGCGAACCAGGCCGGCCTGCGACTGGTCAGCGTGACCCAGCGCATCGGCGAAATCGACGGCATGAACCAATCGGTGGCCGCAGCGACCGAAGAGCAGACTGCCGTGGTGGATACCCTCAACGTCGACGTCAACCAGATCAACCTGCTGAATCAGCAGAGCGTGGCCAATCTCAATGAAACATTGAAGGATTGCGATGCGCTGTCACAGCAGGCCAATCGGTTGAAGCAGTTGGTTGATAGCTTCAAGATTTGATTGAGGTCAGTTGAACCGCGTTATCGTTCTTCGCGGGCAAGCCTCGCTCCTACAAGGGCATCGAATAACCTGTAGGAGCGAGGCTTGCCCGCGAAAGCGGCAGATAAGTCACCGCTGAACCAAAGCCCTACACAAACAGCTTCAACACATTCCCCATCGCATCATCGGCAAACCCCTGAACGAAATCCTTGAACCCCGGCAGGGCTTCGGCTCCACCCTGTGCCGGTTCGGCGATGATGGTCCAGGTCGCCCGCGACTTGCCTGCGCCCAAGGACTCAACACTCATCGCCGCCCACAAATTGGCCACGCCCAAGGTGTTGTAGATCGTCGTCCAGGTCATGTTCAGCGCCTGGTCATCCCGGGAGTTGAGTTGCTCGACCACCAGGTTGCCGTCCTTGAAGAATTTCTTGCGCAGCGACGACACGCCTTCGCCCGTCATCTCGATGTGCGACAGCGCGGGAATGAATCGGTCGAAGCCGGCAAAGTTGCCGACCACTGCCCAGACTTGCGTCGCATCGGCCGGTACTTCCACCGAAGATACAACGTGGCAGCCGTGAGGATTTTTGATCAGGGTATCGGGTTGCAGAGTTTTCATGGTGTTGCTCCGTGCAGGGTTAGGGTGAATCAGATGAAGTTGATTTCTTTGAGGTAGTCGCAGCCGCGCCGCAGCAGTGCCGGGGATTTTTCCGGGTAGTGCGCGCCCATCTGGCGGACGCCGGCCTGGGCGTTGTCGTGGCCGATCATCGAGATGTCGCCGATGTCTTCTTCGAAGCCGTTGAGGTAGAAACCCAACACGCCAAACAACGCGTTGTCGCTGTCGACGCGGCCCAGTTGCTGCTGCCAGTCGGCGACGCTGACCATGGCGAATTCCCGACCGGCCTCGCGAAATGACGCCACATAGGAATCCCAGCTCAGGGGCTCGGGGTTGTGCAGGTTGAACACGGCTTTTTCGGCCTGGTAACGGCTGGCATGGAAGGCGATGAAGCGGGCGAGGAAATCCACCGGCATCAGGTCGAAATTCAGTGCGAACTCCGGCACCTGGCCAAGCTGGATCGAGCCCTTGAGCATTAGCATCAAGCGATTCTTGTGAGGCTGGCAGACACCGGTGAGGCTGTTGAAACTGATGTTGCCGGGGCGATAAAGATTGACCCGCACCCCACGCTCCCGCGCCCGTTCGAGGATCCGCTCGCCGACCCATTTGGACAGGTTGTAACCGTTCTTGATGTAGATCGGCGGCGTCTGCGCGGCGGGCAACTCCAGCACCCGGCCATCGTCGGAAATCGTGCTGGACGCCGAGAGCGTCGAGACGAAGTTGAAGATCTTCTTGCTGCGTCCTTCACACAGGCGCAGGCACTCGAAAATCGGCTCGACGTTATCCTGCGCCAACGACTCGTAATCGAGGACGTGATTGACGTTGGCGGCGTTGTGTACCAACGCACCGAACTCGCGATCCAGTCGTTGGTAAACCTCTTCACTGAGCCCCAGTTGCGGGCGGGTGATGTCCGCCGCATAAACCCGCACCCGGCTCAAGTCCAGATGCTCCAGACGGTTTTCCCGCAACGCCTGAGCAAAGCGTTGCGCCGCCGATTGCCCGCCGCCATCGCGCACCAGGCACGCTACTTCGCTGGCGCCCCAGGCCAGCAGCGCTTCGACGATATGAACACCGACAAAGCTGTTGGCACCGGTGACGATCACCTTGTGCACATCGCCCATTCGGCTGACTGGCAACGGCTCGATGTTCAGTTCGCGGAAGGCATCGGCCAAGGCTTTTTCGCTCAGCACTTCTTCAGTCCCGGAGCCGCGTACCAGGGTGGCCAGTTTCGCAATCGTCGGCAGTTCGATGAAGCGGTTGATCGAGATGCTGCGGCCGAACTCCTCACGCAAACGCAGCAACATGCGTGATAGCAAAATCGAGTGCCCGCCGAGATTGAAGAAACTTTCGTCTGTGGAAATATCGCTGGCGGGTAGCTCCAGCAGTTCGGCCCAGATCTCCAGCAATAGCGCTTCATCGGCGCTGGCGGGCAAACGCCGTGGGCTGTTTTCGGTCACGTTGACGGGCAGTTCCTGCAGCGCTTTGCGGTCGACCTTACCGTTGCTGGCGAACGGCATGCTCGCCAGTTCGGTCCATGCGGTCGGCTGCATGTAGTCCGGCAGAAACTGCATCGCGTGGGCTTTCAAGGCTTCGCGAGCAGCACCGGGTTGCTCTTCCTGAGGCTGCGCGAGAAAGGCCAGAATCCGTCGATGACGGTCGATGACCACCGCCACCTGACGGTACAGCTGACTGTCGCGCAGGCAGCGTTCGATCTCTTCCGGCTCGACCCGAAAGCCGCGAATCTTCACCTGATTGTCTCGCCGTCCGCACAGCTCGATACCGTCGCTCGTCCACTTGGCCATGTCGCCGGTGCGGTAAGCGCGCAGGCTCTGGCCATTCGGCAGGCTCAGGTTCAGATAACGTTCGGCAGTCTGCTGGGGGTTGTTCAGGTAACCCAAGCACACCCCCGGACCGACGATGTACAACTCACCGACGATTTGCTCGGTTACCGGTTGAAAGTCCTCATCGAGAATCAGCACCTGACTGTTGGCAATGGGTGCGCCGAGGGTCCGGTTGTTGTCGCCGGTGCGCAGTTGCCGCGCGGTGATCAGCACCGTGGCTTCGGTCGGGCCGTAGAGGTTGTAGAGACTGCCGTGGCGGGTCAGTTGCTCGATTACATAGGGTTCGCAGACATCGCCACCGGTCATCACATGATCGAGGCCCTGCAACTGATCCAGCGGCAGGATGCTCAACAGCGCCGGCGGCAAAAAGGCGTGGCTGAGTCGTTGGTGGCGGATCAGTTCGACCAGTTGCAACGGGTCGCGACGTTGATCGTCGTTGGGCACGATCAACTCGGCGCCCTGGAGCAACGTCGGGAATATATCGATCAACGACGAGTCGAAACTCAACGATGAAAACTGCAACGCCCGACTCTGTTCGGTCAGCTGCACGTAATCGGCGTACCACGCCGTGAAGTGCGCGAGGTTGGCCTGGCTGAGCAACACGCCTTTGGGATGGCCCGTGGTGCCCGAGGTGTAGAGCGCCATGCACGGCGCATCGAGATCGGGTCGTTGGCGCATCAAGGGTTGAGCGAGATTCACATCGCCGATGTCGACACAGCTGATGTCCAACCCGGGCATCGTCTCGCTGAGTGGATGTTCTCCGTCATGCAGCAACAACACCGCCCCGGCGTTTTCCAGAATGTACCGCTGACGTTGCAGCGGATGGCTTGGCTCCAGCGGCAAGTACACCGCGCCGCTGCCCAGAATCGCCAGAATTCCCGCATATAACGCGCTGCATTTTGGCAGGCAGATCCCGACTACCAACGGTCCTTGATGTCGATCGAGCAACGGCTGCAAGCGCAGTTGGATGGCGCGGCTGTGGGCGTGCAGTTGCCGATAGCTCAGCGACGTACCGGCGATGTTCAGCGCCGGACGCTCGGCGGACTGGATGAAGCGTTGTTCAAGCCGCTCGATCATCGGGATCTGGGCCAGTTGCCGCAACCATGGTTCAGCGGTGGCGTTGAGCTGATGGACGTAGGCCAGACGCTCAAAAAACAGCAAATTTTCCACCTGCTCGAAGTGCGCGGGAATTGGAGGTTCGAGGAGCAGAAAATACTCGGCATCCCGAGAAAAGCGGCTGACCAGCAGCGCCACGTGATCGACCAGATCGGCCACCGCGCGCCGGCGCAATGCCTGGCCGTTACCGGATAGCTCTTCGGCGACTGGCACGCGACTTGGCTGCATCGAGTTGTACGTGCACAGCAGGTCCAATGCTGGCAGGCCTGAGGCGCCCGGCACGCCGACACCCAGCTGCAGCGTCAGGCGCGGCGCATCGCCGAAGTCCTGAAACGGCAGGCTCGCATCGTCGATCAGCAAATCAAACGTGCTTGGCGCCAGCGCCTCCAGATTCACAAGCCGCGCCAGTGAATGACCGTGTTGTTCGAGTTCCAGCGCCAGGTCGGTCAGGGCCTGGCTTTGCCCAATGAGCAAAATATCGAGACGTCTCATGATGTTCTCCTCGTTAAACCAGGTAGTCGCTCAGGGCGCTTTGCACACACGGTGAATCGAGCAGCGAACTGCTGCGGAAAAACCGCACAATGTTGGCGACCAGCGGGTGATGGCGATTAATCGGGAAGGCCAGCCCCGACACTTCGCTCTTGAGTGCCCGACGCGCTGCGTCGCTGATCTGCAGGGCGTCGATCAAGCGGAAGTCGAAGGACTTCTGAATGTCGTTGGTCAGGTAATGACCGATGAACACCGGCAGGATTTGCGCGATGCACTGGCGGTCGTCTTCGCTCGCGGTGTGCCAATAGATGCGCACCAACCGCGCCCAGAACCCGGAGTGACGGCCCTCGTCGAGCAAGTGGTCGGCCATCAGGCCCTTGATCGATTGCTTGACCGTGTCGTCCTTGGCGAACGCAGCCACATCGCCGGTCACGGTGTTCTCGGCGATGGCCACGCAGATCAGCTCCATGGCGCTGCGCAGGTGTTCCGGTGCGAGGGCCACGGCTGCCGGGATTGCACGACTCAGTTCGATTTCATCCGGTAGCTCGATCGGCGCGATGCTGGTCATGGCGACGGTTTGCTGCATGAAATCCATGGCCACCAAGGCGTGGTAATCCTCGTCCACCACCACGGTCATGGCGTCGTAACGACAGGCGAACGGGAACGCCACGCTGAAGCGGTTTTTGGCGATGCTGCGGGCGGTCTTGTCGACGATCTCGGTTTCGAAAATCACCACGTCGTTGATGAACTTGTAGAGCGTCTGCACCAGGGCAAAGTCCCGTTGTTCCGGGCATTCGCGCAGGAAGGTTTCACTCAGCACCAGCGGCTGACGGCTCAACGGATAGATCAGCTTGTCGTCATTTTCCAGTACGCGCCGGGGGCGGGTGCGAATGGTCGCGCGGCTCTCCCAGGCGTCGGCGAAAGATTGATAGTCGGCGGCGTTCATGCGCTCACCTGCGCAGCCGGTTCGCTCATGCTCAGGCGCAAGCCATCCCACAAGGCGATGCGACTTTCCACGGCGGCGATGGCGCTGGCGTAGACGTCTTCTTCACGCTGCGGATCGCCATCGACCAGGCGGGCGAGGAGTTTTTCCGCCGCCGGGCCGTGGTCTTCGGAGTCGACTTCGATGTGCCGTTCCAGGTAATAACGGAAGGTCGGCGCCTGTTCGATGCCGATGCCCCAATCGTCGAGAATCCGTTGAAACATTTGCGGGATGACACTCTCGCGACCATGCAGAAACGCCGCCGCCACACTGTGCCCCGGCGCATGCAACGCGGTGTGCAAGGTGTGGCGCACGAACTGCGCAGCCGCCGGGTCGACATCCACGCTTTGCAATGCAACGTCGTAGCTCACGCCTTCTTTTTGCAGCGCCACGAAACGTTCGACGGCGGCCGTGCTTGCACCGACTTCGCGCATCGCATCCAGGTACAACTCGAAATGGCTGTAGTGACCTTGGGCGGGACGATCATCAGACTCTTCACCGAGCACGATCTCGTTGATCAACCGCGCAGCCTGAGGATCTCGCGGCGGCAGCCAGGGCAGTTGAACGCAGGTCAGTTCTTGCTGCAGGCGTTTGGTCAGCGACATGAAATCCCACACCGCAAACACATGGGTTTCCATAAAGCGTTGAAGGACCGATAACGAATGTATTTCAGAGAAGATCGGGTGCGCACTAAGTTCTGCTTTCTTCTGATTGAGACGATCTTTAGTCGGTTTCATGAGCGAGCCTATAAGTGATCTGGAATACCGTTGAGGGTGGTGCTGAACAATAAGTGACGGTTGCTTGAAGTTTTTTATTGGCGAACAGGGGCCTCAATTGAATTGATGTTTTTCAGATGTGTAATCACTAAGTAGTACGTGGCGCCCAGTGTTTATGGGCGGCGGAGAAAAACTAATACACGATTAAAGTCTCGGGCAAGTCATTTTTGAATTAATTTAAAGTTTAACTTTCTCGGGTGCGACAAGTTCCAATAAGACTTTTGTATTAAGTTTTATTTGGGCGTAGTTGCTCCTTTCGGCTTATATAGGCCAAAATTTAAATAAAGAGTGAATGCCTCACTCAAAGCAACTTTCTAGTTGATTCGTTGAAGTGATCTGAGGGGGTGGAAGTGGGCTGGGAATGACGCCGGTTCTTCCTTTCCCGTGGCAAGACTCCTTCCGTAGGTTCCTGGTGCGTCGACTGCTCCGCGGGTGCGGTGCGTCGCCCGTCATTATTCGTTGGCAGCTTAAGAGTGAGCGTAATTCACGGCAGTCGCTATCACCCCTGCATGATCTGTCAGGTGCAGTTGTCGGGTTTGAGGGGGCAGGGGCTTTGGG
>NZ_JAKLSP010000057.1:0-14089 GCF_022014505.1 Pseudomonas sp. PGPR40
CACACGGCTGAAAGGCCGTTCAACTAATTAGGATCGTCGGGCATCGATTCTCATCGAGGCGCGGGGCCACAGCCCCACTCAGACGCCGGATAGATGAAAGCAAGCCAAACACGCATCAAAAACAGTAGATGTGGGAGCGGGCTTGCTCGCGAAGAGGCCAGCACATTCAACATTGATGTCGGCTGACACTCCGCTTTCGCGGGCAAGCCTCAATGCCAGTCAGTTAAGGATAAAGCGGACCTGTAGGAGCCAGGCTTGCCGGCGAAAGCGCACTCAAGGACGCCTTCGCCGGCAAGCCTGGCTCCTACGAAAAGCGGTTTGCTCGCTTAACTGACTGGCATTGGGGCTAGCCTCGCTCCTACAGGGATATTGGGTGTTTGCGGGAGCGGTAGTTGTTCAGCAGTGATGCCAAACCAGAAACCGGCAACACCACCCATCCAATGTGGAAGCGAGCCTGCTCGCGATGCTGTTGATCTTGCCGTTGCCGTTGCCGTTGCCGTTGCCGTTGCCGTTGCCGTTGCCGTTGCCGTTGCCGTTGCCGTTGCTTTGGCTTTTGATCCTGATCTGCTTGCCCCTTTTCCCAGAGGCCGAACGCAGGCGTTGCGCAGGGGGCACCGCGGCAAGGATGCCGCGGTAGCTGCCCCCGGCCATGGATGGCCGATGGCAGCGGGCCCCCGGAGCAATGCCGGAGTGAGGGTATGCCGAGCCCAGGCGAGGCACCGAATGGCGGGGCAAGAGCCCTTGGTTACTTGGGGCTTTTCCAAGTGACTCGCTGTAAAAGCGAAACCGCCAGCGGCCGTTACCGCAGAAACGGATATGTACTCCAACACAACCCCGCCAATGAATCTCTATACCCCAAGAGATGTGTAGATATCCATGCCAGCGGAAAGATCCTGACTGAGAGCATTTCTACGCATCGACGAGGCAAGTTCGACGACAAATTGACGCCAGCGTTACGGTTGTGCTTTCACGTACGCCACTCGTCGGTTAATTGACGATTTCGATCGCGATCAGCCCTTGGTCGCAGGTAGGCCCCGGCGAGTCTAAGGCCTTGATTTTTTAGGGCAGGGGAGCTGCAGGGAACAGCGACCGGGCCACCCGCGTGAAGCTTGAGTCGACGACTGGCAGAGAGGCAGGCCGGCAGCGCGCTGAGCTGACCTAGACTCAGTTCAGTGGCTCGGGGAGCACATCATCATGCGCAAGCTATTGATGATTATTCCTATTTATGTTGCCTCGATGGCTTTGCCCGGCTTGTGGAACGTCCGCAACGCCTGCCAGTGAAGCCAGTGGAAGTGTCCCCCAGGGATGAATAGTCGGGTGGGCACCGTAAGGCCTGTCGGCGCTCGCATCTGTCCTTCGATCACGGTGGTCAGGTGATTGAGCTGCTGATCCATGAAGGCCAAGGGAGGGAGGTCAGAATTAATTCTTCAAGGGAGTCAGGAACGTATGACGGCCCACAGAAAACCAATAAGCGTGATGCTGATCGATTGTCGCCCCCTCGTTCTCATGGGCCTTCAAGATTTGATCAATGCCAGGAAACCTCAGATGGAAGTGAGCGGCCAGGCCACCACCTATACCAATGCGCTGGATCTTGCCGATCAGTTGCGGCCCAATGTGATTTTTTTCAGTTTCTTTCCAGATGCGCTGAACCCGCTGGAGGTCGTTGCGGGACTCACCCGCAGCGCCGAAATGAAAGTACTGGTACTCAAGGGGCTGTACGAAGCCATCCCCGTTGCCCAGGCAATAGAGGCAGGCGCACGCGGCATCGTGCTGGCGGAAGACCCGACGGAATCGATCATCCAGGCCATCATCACGGTCCACCATCGCGACACCGGAAAGGATAGAGCCTGGGCCGGTGGGCTTTCCGGCTATTCCGCGACCGGGCATATACACTTGAAATGCAATCTGGAGCAGGCGAAACAGGCGCGGCTGACATTGCGCGAGAGGGAACTTATTCGCGCCATTGTGGGGGATCCGTCCGCCAAATACATGAGCATCGCCGGGCGCCTGGGCATCAGCGAGCACACCGTGCACAACCATCTCAGCAACATTTATCAGAAGCTTAATCTCATCAACCGAATCGATTTGCTGATGTATGCGCTGAAGCACGGGCTCACCAACAACGAAAAGCCACCCGAGTCCACATGGGTGGAACTGGATTTGAGTTCACGTAAAAAAAGAAGACGGTCTGACACCTTTTAGCGTGCCTGGCTTGTCGCCGTCCTTGTCGGTGGCTTGCAGGGTGCCAGGGTTGATGCGATCGTGCGGATCTCCTATTTGGGACTGCAAAAAAATACGAGGGTGGCTTTCGCCACCCTCGCATTTTTTTAGGCGCGCGATGCCTCAGACGCCGCCGATAACAATGTCACTACTCAGAAGATCGACTCCGACCAAGGTGATGGTCGTGACTTGTCCGCCCGTTTCGGCAACCGTGACGATGCTGTTTTCACCGCTGATGTCGATCGATTGGACAACCGCGCTCTGGTCGCCGTTGAGCACCAGGGCGTCTCGCAGGTTTGCGTTCGCGTCGAAGCCGGTGACTTGATACAGGTTCTCATCGACTGACAAATCGATGTTGAAGGCATCACGCTCACCGCCCGTACCCACCAGCGAGAAGTCGAAGAGGGCGTCGGCCGAGTCGTTGGCGAACAGGTTGGCGTCAAACGTGCTCGTCGCCGAGTCCCCATCCCCGTCCGTCAGCGTCGCGTTGAACGTCAGCTGGACATCGCTGGCCAGGCTTTCGCTCTCCTGAATGAACTGGATCGTCGGGATCTTGATCTCGCCTCGGGCCATCGTGAGCTGAACAGCGTCGATCAGATTCGCGCCATCGCTCTCAACGAGGAAGGATACCTGTCCGCCTGCCTCCGGAGTCAGGCTGTTCACTTCGATGAGGTTCGAGAACGTGCCATCCTCGTAGTAGGCTCTGTAGTACAGGTCCTCGGTCGCCGTGTTGTAACCTCCCACGGAGTTGTCGATGAAGACCCTCATGCCCGTCAGCAGGCTCTCCGGATTGACGACGAAACTTTCATCGTCAACGCCGATTGCCGCCAGGTTATCGCCCTGGAACAGGTTATTGGCGACGCCGATGCCGGCCGTGCTGACGTTCATGGCCGACGGGTCGATGAACGAGGGCAGGGGGTTGGTCTGTAGCGTGGCTTCGGTGGGGTCGGGTTCTCCGAGCCCGATGCCGGTCAGGATGTCCGAAGTGGACGCAAGTGCCTTCGCGGAAAAGAACACAACCTCCTCAGATGGCGAAGGAATAGTCGGCGGATCCTGCTCCGGAATTAACAAGGTGCGCACGGGATCCGGGCCGCCGGCACCGAGCGCGCCGTCGGCAGTGCTGAGCACGATCTCCGAACGGAAGCCTTGCACCAGATCCAGTGCATAGCGGCCATCGGCATAGGCGGTCAGCGTGTAGTCGACGCTGGTATCCGCTGTTGCGGCGTTGTTGTCGAAATCGCCGGTCAACGTCCCTGCGAATTGATACGCGCCATTGCCGTCCGGTGAGGGCGACTGCTCGGTGAGCGTGGCGGTCCCGGTCGTGGTCGTATTGTCTGGCCTGACGAGGGTGAACTGGCTATTCACCGAGATGTCCAGACCGGCCGCACCCAACCCGTCCGCTCCGGCCGAATTATCCCAGAACCCGAATTGCGGCAGGACGCTACCGGTACCGACCAGATTGCCGAATGCGAGTGATGGGCCGTCATCCTTGAATATCAGGTTCTGTCCGATGTTGAGGGTCGCCTGGGCGCTGTCGCCGTCCTTGTCGGTGGCGGTCCCTATCAGCGTCACCAGGTTGTCCGCCGACAATGTCGTCGAATCATCGGGGTTGGTAGCGTCGGGATGCACCACTGCGCGGAGCTGATCGAGGGTGACGTCACCATTGGCGGCGACACTGGCTGTGAACACCAGCAGGTTGGTCGTGGCCGTGCGGCCTTCGACCACGCCTCCGTTGAGTGACAGGTTGACCGCCTCACCGGTGGCCGTGTCGGTCAGTCCGGAGGCTCCCGCCACCACGCCCAGCGCGTAGGTCAGCGTACCCGCGCCATCAGCGCCAAATGCGGAGCTGAAGTTGGCGGCAAAGTTCTGGGTGGCGTCGGTCGTCAGCACCGTTTCGTCTACCGTCAGCACAGGCTCCGTGCCGGTGGTGCTGATGCTTGGCCCGTCGTCCTTGAACACCAGGTTTTGCCCAATATTGAGCGTTGCCTGGACGCTATCGCCGTCGCCGTCGGTGGTGGTCGCCGTCAGCGTCACCAGGTTATCCGCCGACAGCGTCGTCGAATCATCCGGATTGGTGGTATCGGGATGCACCACCGCCCGCTGTTGATCGAGGGTGACGTCACCATTGGCGGCGACGCTGACCGTGAACACCAACAGGCCGGTCGTGGCCGTGCGGCCTTCGACCACACCACCGTTGAGCGACAGGTTCACTGCCTCGCCGGTGGCCGTGTCGGTCAGCCCGGAGGCCCCCGCTACCACGCCCAGCGCGTAGGTCAGCGTACCCGGCCCATCAGCGCCAAACGCCGAGGTGAAGTTGGCGGCAAAGTTCTGGGTGGCGTCGGTCGTCAGCACCGTTTCGTCGACCGTCAGCGTTGGTTCCTCGCCGGTGGTGGTGATGCTCGGGCCGTCGTCCTTGAATACCAGGTTCGAGCCGATGTTGAGGGTTGCCTGGACGCTATCGCCGTCGCCATCGGTGGTGGTTGCCGTCAGCGTGACCCGATCGTCCGAGGTCAGGCTCGTCGAATCATCCGGATTGGTGGCATCGGGATGCACCACCGCCCGCTGTTGATCGAGGGTGACGTCACCATTGGCGGCGACGCTGACCGTGAACACCAACAGGTTGGTGGTGGCCGTGCGGCCTTCCACCACGCCACCGTTGAGCGACAGGTTCACTGCCTCGCCGGTGGCCGTATCGGTCAGTCCGGAAGCTCCGGCCACCACGCCCAGCGCATAGGTCAGCGTGCCCGGTCCATCGGCACCGAACGCCGAGGTGAAGTTGGCGGCAAAGTTCTGCGTGGCGTCGGTCGCCAGCACCGTTTCATCGACCGTCAGCGTTGGTTCCTCGCCGGTGGTGCTGATGCTTGGCCCGTCGTCCTTGAACACCAGGTTCGAGCCGATATTGAGCGTTGCCTGGACGCTGTCGCCATCGCCATCGGTGGTGGTTGCCGTCAGCGTCACCAGATCGTCCGCCGACAGCGTCGTCGAATCATCTGGATTGGTGGCGTCGGGATGCACCACCGCCCGCTGTTGATCGAGGGTGACGTCACCATTGGCGGCGACGCTAACCGTGAACACCAGCAGGCCGGTCGTGGCTGTGCGGCCTTCGACCACGGTGCCGTTGAGTGACAGGTTGACCGCCTCGCCGGTGGCCGTATCGGTCAGTCCGGAGGCACCCGCTACCACGCCCAGCGCATAGGTCTGCGTGCCTGGCCCATCAGCGCCAAATGCGGAGGTGAAGTTGGCGGCAAAGTTCTGCGTGGCGTCGGTCGTCAGCACCGTTTCGTCTACCGTCAACGTTGGTTCCTCGCCGGTGGCCGTGATACTCGGACCGTCATCCTTGAACACCAGGTTTTGCCCAATATTGAGCGTTGCCTGGACGCTATCGCCGTCGCCGTCGGTTGTGGTCGCCGTCAGTGTCACCAGGTTATCCGCCGACAGCGTCGTCGAATCATCTGGATTGGTGGCATCGGGATGCACCACCGCCCGCTGTTGATCGAGGGTGACGTCACCATTGGCGGCGACGCTAACCGTGAACACCAGCAGGCCGGTCGTGGCTGTGCGGCCTTCGACCACGGTGCCGTTGAGCGACAGGTTGACCGCCTCGCTGGTGGCCGTATCGGTCAGCCCGGAGGCCCCCGCCACCACGCCCAGCGCATAGGTCAGCGTACCGGGCCCATCAGCGCCAAACGCAGAGTTGAAGTTGGCTGCAAAGTTCTGGGTGGCGTCCGTCGTCAGCACCGTTTCGTCCACCGTCAGCGTTGGTTCTTCGCCGGTGGTGGTGATGCTGGGTCCGTCATCCTTGAACACCAGGTTCGAGCCGATGTTGAGCGTTGCCTGGACGCTGTCGCCATCCTTGTCGGTTGCGGTCGCTATCAGCGTCACCAGGTTGTCCGCCGACAGCGTCGTCGAATCATCTGGATTGGTGGTGTCGGGATGCACCACCGCCCGCTGTTGATCCAAGGTGACGTCACCATTGGCGGCGACGCTAACCGTGAACACCAGCAGGCCGGTCGTGGCCGTGCGGCCTTCGACCACGGTGCCGTTGAGTGACAGGTTGACCGCCTCGCCGGTGGCCGTATCGGTCAGTCCGGAAGCTCCGGCCACCACGCCCAGCGCGTAGGTCAGCGTACCCGGCCCATCAGCACCAAACGCGGAGCTGAAGTTGGCGGTAAAATTCTGCGTGGCGTCGGTCGTCAGCACCGTTTCGTCCACCGTCAGCGTTGGTTCCTCGCCAGTGGCGGTGATGCTCGGTCCGTCGTCCTTGAACACCAGGTTCGAGCCGATATTGAGGGTTGCCTGGACGCTATCGCCGTCGCCGTCGGTGGTGGTCGCCGTCAGCGTCACCAGGTTATCCGCCGACAGCGTCGTCGAATCATCCGGATTGGTGGTATCGGGATGCACCACCGCCCGCAGCTGGTCGAGGGTGACGTCACCATTGGCGGCGACGCTAACCGTGAACACCAGCAGGTTGGTCGTGGCTGTGCGGCCTTCGACCACGGTGCCGTTGAGTGACAGGTTGACCGCCTCGCCAGTGGCCGTATCGGTCAGTCCGGAAGCTCCGGCCACCACGCCCAGCGCATAGGTCAGCGTACCCGGCCCATCAGCACCAAACGCCGAGGTGAAGTTGGCGGCAAAGTTCTGCGTGGCGTCGGTCGTCAGCACCGTTTCGTCCACCGTCAGCGTTGGCTCCTCGCCAGTGGCGGTGATGCTCGGGCCGTCATCCTCGAAGATGAGTTTGGAGCCGATTTCGGCGATGGTAGTAGAGGCTTCGCGCAGCGTGAAGCCGCCAATATCAAAATCGGCGTGGTCGTTGCCCCTGGCGTCGAGGGCCGCTCCGTTTTCAATGAGCACGCGGTTGTGAACATCCGTTGTGGTGTATTCAATCTGGTAGCCAGCCAAAACGCCTGTGATGGTTGCAACCCCATTAGCGAAGCTGATGCCAATGGCTGGATCATCCACTGATCCGTCCGAATTCTCGATCACCAGCCCGGTGCTGATGTTGATGACGCTAACATTGGTGATGGCAACCGGCGTATCGCCCGTATAGCCGTTGACGAAATTCACGCCAGGTTCAGCAGCGGTGCTGAATGCGCTGATTTTTACGACAGCACTCTTGCCGCTTTGCAATTGCACGACGTCGAAACTGGCCGACGTCGCATTGTAGACGTCGGTAAAGTCGATGTTGGACTCAACATCGGCTTCGGTCTGGCTAAGGTTGGGAACGGTCACATCCTGCCTGGCGCCCGTGACGAACGAAAAGCGGATGCCTTCCTGTTCCACAATCATCTGGTTGTTGGTGCCGATGGTGGTCGGGCCACCCCCTTGGCTGGTATTGATCGTGTCGCCAGTGTTTATATTGGCGCCGCTTGACTGGTCTGCGGGGTCCTTGCCGGTGGCGATGATGGTGGGATCCGTGATCCGCACGACACCATCGACTGTTTCAGTTGTGGGGTTCAATTTCGTGAACATCAGGAACAGGTTTTGGCCGGAGGGTGCACCGGCCAGACTGAATCCCAGGTCCTGAGTGGCTCCGATGAACACCTTATCCAGCAGATTGAGCGAATCATCAGGGTTCGTTATATCTGGATGCTTGAGCGGTTGGTACTCCACGGTCCAGATCTTGCCGCCGGTGACCGGCGATCCGGTCTCTTCAATGTAGGCAGCGAACACGATCGCGCCATCTGCGCCCCCGGCTCGGCCCAGAAGGATGTTGTTGTCCGTATCGGTATAGAGAAGGATGCTGGTGCCATCGAGGGTGTCCAGTCCGCTGTCCACGCCATTGAGCGGTGCGCCAGCGCTGTCGACGAAGCTGATATCGGTAATGCTTCCTCCGCCGGTCAGGGTGAAAGCATTGCTGCCCGTGTCGCCCGCGGCACCGGTATAGCCACTCAGGGCCGCACCCGTTGCGGTGCCTGCTCCAAGTGCGGTCAAACGGGTAGAAAAGGAAGAGGGCAGGGATGCCACCAGAATGTCGTTGTCGTCAGCGTCTCCTGCAGGAGTTGGCGTGGCGGTGGCGTTCTGTAACCCGGCCGTTTCGTCCAGTACAACGTCTTCGCCAGTGATTGCAATAGCCATGATATTTCTCCTGAGCAATTGCGGTCATTGAGGTCTGACCATTGACCTCTACAACTATGACCAAGCGCCGGAAATTGCGCATCGGCCGAAACTCCCAAGCGGGATGGGAGTTTCGGCCTAGTCGTCCTCGTTGGTGGTCTGCTGCAGGGTGCCCAAGGTGATGCGAGCGTGCAGATCGCCTATTGGAACTGCAAAAAACAATGCGAGAGTGGTTTTGCGCCACCCTCGCATTTTTTCACGCGCGCGCCGCCTCAGACGCTGCCGATAACGATGTCACTAGTCAGAAGATCAACCCCGACCAAGGTGATAGTCGTGACGTCTCCGCCCGTTTCGGTAACCGTCACGATGCTGTCTGCGCCGCTGGTGTCGATCTGGACATCAGCAGTCTGGTCGCCGTTGAGCACCAGGGTGTCTCGCAGGTTTGCGTCCGTATCGAAGCCGGTAATCTGGTACAGGTTTTCATCGAATGACAAGTCGACGTTGAAGGCATCAAGCTCATCGTCCGTACCCACCAGCGTGTAGTCGAAGGCGCCGGTCAAGTCGTTGGCGAACAGGTTGGCATCAAACGTACTTGATGCCGAGTCCCCATCCCTGTCCGTCACCGTCGCGTTGAAGGTCAGCTGGATATCGCTGGCCAGGCTCTCGGTTTCCTGAATGAACTGGATCACCGGGATCTTGATCGTGCCCAGGCCCATCGTGAGCTGAACAGCGTCAATGAGCTTGGCGTCCGTTCGCTCGATGACGAAGGACGTTTGTCCTCCAGCCTCCGGGGTCAGATCCGCGGCAAGTACCTTCGTCGGCGAACCTGAAGTCGTGCCGTCAGCGTAGAAGATCGTGTAGTACAGCTCTTCCGTTGCCGGGTTATACCCTTGCACCGAGTTGTCGATGAAAATTTTCATGCCCGTCAACAAGGTCTCGGGGTTGATGACGAAACTCTCGTCACCACTATTGATGCCTGCCGTCCCATTTCCATCCAGGTTGTTGTTGCCGACGCCGATGCCGGAGGTGCTGACGTTCATGTTCGCGGTGCCGAGGAAGGCAAACCCGCCGCCTTCTACCTGTGCTTCGGTGAGGTCGGGCTCTCCCGGCCCGATAGCAGTAAATATGTCGCCTGAGGTAGTAGTCGCGTTAACACCAAAGAACACAACCTCCTCGGATGCCGAAGGAATAGCCGGGTCATCCGTTTCCGGAATTAACAGTGTGCGCACGGGGTCCGGGCCGCCGGCGTCGAGCGAGCCGTCTGCACTGCTGAGCACGACCGTCGAACTAAAGCCTTGCACCAGATCCAGTGCATAGCTGCCATCGTCAAAGGCGGTCAGCGTGTAGTCGATGGTGGTATCGTCCGTTCCGGCGTTGTTGTCGAAATCGCCGGTCAACGTCCCTTCGAATTGGTACGCGCCATTGCCGTCCGGTGAGAGCAGCAGCTCGGTGAGGGTGGCGGTGCCGGTGGTGGTTGTGTTGTCTGGCCTGACGAGGGTGAACGAGCTGTTCACCGAAATATCCAGACCGGCCGCGCTCAGCCCATCGGCGCCGGCCGAATGACTCCAGAACCCGGTTTGCGGCAGGACACTACCGGTCCCGATGAGGTTGCCAAAGGCGAGTGCCGGGCCGTCATCTTCAAAGATGATCTTGGAGCCGATTTCGGCGGTCGTAATAGCAGTTTGGAGCAGCTTGAAACCACCGATATCAAAATCGGCGTGGGTATTGCCCCTGGCGTCGAGGGCCGCTCCGTTCTCAATGAGCACGCGGTTGTGAACATCCGTTGTGGTGTATTCAATCTGGTAGCCGGCTTTAACGCCGGTGATGGTTGCAACCCCGTCAGCATCAAAACTGATGGTAATAGCGGGATCATCCTCCGGTCCGTCTGAATTCTCGATCACCAGCCCGGTGCTGAGGTTGATGACGCGAACACTGGTGATCTCAACCGGCAAATCATTTGCATAGCCGTCGATGAAATTCACGCCAGGTTCAGCAGTGGTGCTGAATGCGCTGATTTTTACGACAGCACTCTTGCCGCTTTGCAATTGCACGACGTCGAAACTGGCCTTGTTCGCATTGACGACGTCGGTAAAGTCGATGTTGGCTTCAACATCTGCTTCGTTCTGATCCAGCTCGGGAATGGTCACATCCTGCCTGGCACCGGTGACGAACGAATAACGAATGCCCTCCTGTTCAGTAATCATTTGGCTATTGGTGCCAAAGGTGGTCGGGCCAGCTGCCTGGCTGGTATTGATCGTGTCGCCAGTCACGATATTGACGCCAGTGGACTGATTTGCCGGATCCTTGCCGGTGGCGATGATAGTGGGATCCGTGATCCGCAAAACACCACCGACGTCGACAACTGTCGGGTCCACCGTCGTGAACATCAGGAAGAGGCTCTGACCGGAGGGCGCATTGGCCAGACTGAATTCCAAGTCCTGACTGGTTCCGACGAATACCTTATCCAGCAGATTGAGCGAATCATCGGGGTTCGTAGCATCTGGATGCTTGAGCGGTTGGTACTCCACGGTCCAGATCTTGCCGCCGGAGACCGGCGATCCGGTTTCTTCGATATAAGCCGCGAACACGATCGCGCCGGTTGCGCTCCCGGCTCGGCCCAGAAGGATGTTGTTGTTCGTATCGGTATAGAGAAGGATGCTGGTGCCATCGAGGGTGTCCAGTCCGCTGTCCACGCCATTAAGCGGTGCGCCAGCGCTGTCGACGAAGCTGATATCGGTAATGGTTGCTCCGTCGGTGACAGTGAACGCATTACTGCCCGTGTCGCCCACGGCACCGGTATAGCCACTCAAGGCTGCACCCGTTGCGGTGCCGGCCCCCAGTGTGGTCAAACGGGTAGCGAAGGTTAAGGGCAGGGACGCCACGAGGATGTCGTTGTCGTCAGCATCTCCCGCAGGGGTTGGCGTGGCGGTGGCGTTCTGCAAGCCGGGCGTTTCGTCCAGCACAACGTCCTCGCCGGTGATTCCAATAGCCATGATTTTCTCCCGGGATAATTGCGGTCATCGAGGTCTGACCGTTGACCATAGTTCGCAACTATGAGCATGCGCAGGGGGTTGCGCATCGGCCGATACTCCCAAGCGGGGTGGGAGTTTTGGACTACTTGGGAGGGGAAACGGGATGAGGACGCGAAGGGACGGTGTCGCCTATATTCCAATGAAAACGGCCTGGCTCCTTGTGGGAGCCAGGCCGTATACCCTCAGTGGCGTTTAGACAATGTCAGTGCTTGCGATGTCGGTCACCCCCACCAACTGGATGATGGCGGTAATACCACCTCCATCACCATCGAATGCCAGGTAGCCGTCGCCTCCAACGACGCCGAAGTAGTAGGTTTTCGTGCCATCCAGCGCGAGATCGGCGGCGGCTGTGAACGCCGCCAGGTTGGTGACCGGTGCCAGCACTTCGGTGTAGTTCCCGTCCGAGCCCGCCAGCGTGAAGTTGAACGTGTCACTGCCGGTGGCAAAGCCGCCATCGATGACAGTCAAGGCCATGGAGAACAGCCCGTCGACGTCGGTGTCGGCGATCACGAACGAGTCCCCACCCGCTGAGGCGGTCACTCGGTTATCGCCAACAATTATCACATCCAGGGTTTGCGTGGTCGTCGCGTCACCGTCGGCATCCGCCAGCGTTACATCGAAGGTCAGGTGGGCGTCCGGTGTCGCCGAGGCCACGAAGCCGATGTTGACGATCTTGATGGGTTCGTTATTCCCCTCAGTCGTGGCGCCACCGAAATTTGTCAGGCTAGTACTGAGCGTTGCACCCTCAACCGTCCCAGTCGCGGGATTGTCGATGGCCCCATTGAGCTGGTATCCGGTTCCGGTTGTGTTTTGGGTTGACGTCACCACTTGGGCGCCCTGGATCGAGTAATTTTCTCCGCTGAAGTTGTAGTCATTGCTCTCGAAGACCACGATGCCGTTTTGTGCCTGAGCCACGAATCCGTAGGAGGGCACACTGGTATTGATAACGTCGTCATTACCGGCTGAGTTTCCAACAATGAAGGTTCGATTGATTGTATCCCCGGTAACGTCATCCACCAGCTTCAATACCACCAGCATGTCTTTACCAGCGCCGATGCCGGCTTGTGTGAACTCGAGAAAGATTGCCTTGCTTGTGGCCCTTTCCAAGGTAGGGTCATTGGTGACCCCTTTGGGGTTCTCGGCAAAAAAGTCCAGATCGATCACCTCGTCCGATTGGAGCGTGTCGCTGGCAGCGCCAATCGAATTCGATGAGACCGTGACATACCGTCGATCATTCGAGAACAAGCCTGTGGCGGTGTCGTAAGCGAAGGTTTGGGCCGTCCCGTTATTCACGCCGAACCCTTCGAACTGCACAAAGAAGTTGCTGGCAAGCGTCATCACCGAGACCGGCGGATTTGATCCAACGGTCGTGTCTGAGTTGAACGCATAGCCCTGAAGGGGGTTACCAGGCGTTGAGGTATTCAGGATGCTGAAGCTCTCAATCTCCTGAGCCAATTTCAAGGTATAGGTGTCAGCCAACTTGTCAAAGACTAGCGTGCCGGTGGCGTTGCTGGTCGTTCCCTGCGTCGGGTTGGACACGTAGGTGAAGCCCACGTTGAAGACCGCCTGGCTATCCGTCTCCGAGACCCAAGTCACCGATTTGTTGGTGATGGCGTTTGCCCCCACCGTGACGCCCGTGAGAGCCACGGACAGGAAGTCGGAGTTCGACGCGCTGTAAGGCGCCACATGCGCATCCGCGCCAATCGAGTAAGCGAAGACGCCGGTTCCACCTTCATCCGTCACAAGCGCCCCGTTGCTGCTGTTCGCGTAGACCAGATTCGATTTGGCCGTCACGACC
Organism: Pseudomonas sp. PGPR40; assembly: GCF_022014505.1. NCBI lineage: Bacteria > Pseudomonadati > Pseudomonadota > Gammaproteobacteria > Pseudomonadales > Pseudomonadaceae > Pseudomonas > Pseudomonas sp. PGPR40. The sequence goes on from NZ_JAKLSP010000057.1 coordinate 13,105, forward strand.
GGCGTGTCGTCATCGACGTTGATGGAGAGCGTGCCATCGGCCGTGTCGCCATCACCATCGGTCACCCGGTAGTTGATGGTGAACGCCTGGTTGTTCTCGTTCAGGCCTGCCGCATGGAGGATCGGGCTGTTTTGCACCACGGTGTAGGCGCCCGTTGCCGCGATCATCGTCAGCGTCAGCACCGTGGTTGTGCCCTGTTTGACCAACAGATTGGGGCCATCGGTCTCATAGGTGAAGCCTGTGGGCGCTCCGCTGGTTAGATAGGCCACCGTGCCGGCGCCATCCGCGCCAAAGACGTGGCCCAGAGTGCCGCTTGTGTTAGCCGCGTCGGCATCGTCGTCCGTACCGCCCGGGTTGCCACCTGTTTTCGCGTCGTCGTCCAGCAGCACCGTTGCATTGGCAACTACCGATGGCCCATCGTCGGCAAAGCGAACGTTGCCGCCCAGGTCCACGTCCTCGCTGTCGGTGGCGGTGTCGCCATCGCCGTCAGTGCTGAGCGCGGTGCCGGTGAGCTTGATCAGGTTGTTGGCCAATACCGCGAACTGGTCGTCAAAGGGGGCGGTGGTCGGGGTCTCCAAAGCGTGGTCGATCTCGGCGTATTGGGTCAGCGTGACGATGCCGGCATTGGCTCCGCTGGGCACCACTCCGATCGAGAAGATGGTGTTGCCCGTGGTGATGTCGGCTGCGCCGAGGGCGGTCGAACCTACGATCAGGCCGCCGACGTTGTACAGGTTGATCTGAACGCCGTTGCTGTCCAGCAAGGAGTCACTGCCATTCGCGCCGTACAGGCTCAGGGCGTAGCTCTTGACGGTGGTGCCGGCGCCGTCGGCGCCATAGACCGGCAGGTTGCCGAAGACACCGCTGAAGTCCACCGTGGTGGCGGCGCTGTCCTGGGCCGTGGGGTCGCCATCGGTTTCTGCGTCCTGGGTGGTGAGCAAGATTGCGCTTTCGGTGGTGGCGCTGACGGTAACGCTGGGGCCATCGT
>NZ_JAKLSP010000058.1:0-13515 GCF_022014505.1 Pseudomonas sp. PGPR40
AACCAAGCGAATGGCTTCCGCTTTTTCCTCGGCGTTAACAACCCGATATCCCATGATGCTTCCTTAGATCGACACTCCTACATCATGGTCCAAAAACATTGAGCCACAACAGCCTCGCTCCTACAGGTTTTGTGTCGTTCGCATAAAACCTGTAGGAGCGAGGCTTGCCCGCGAAAGCAATCTCCCAGTCAGCGCAAATACTCAGCCAGCCCGCGATAACAGGTCGCCAAATGATAAGGCGTAGTCGAAGGCATGTCCTTGCGGCTCACTTCGCCATGCTCATCGCGACATTCAAACCAGCCACCTGCATGCAAAAAGCGCTGTTGCAATGCCTGTAATTGGCGCTGCACGGACGCTTCGCTATTCGGGCGCAAAGTCAGGGCACGCAAGTATTCGGCCTGGGCCCAGATGCGTTGGGTCGCATCACGAAGATGGTCGTCCGGTTCCAGCATTGCGCGCACGGCACCGGTTTGCTGATCCACGCCCAGTTGCTCGGTAAACGTAAAGGCACGGTCCAGCGAAGCATGCAGTTGCGAGCCGCGCAGCAGCGGTGAGGATTCCAGCAGGAAATACCATTCGAACTGATGGCCTGGCTCGAACCAGTTATCCACAGTGCCCAGCGGCTTTTCCATCAATACCGCGTGTTGCGGGTCGATGAAGCGCTTCTGCATGGCTGTGCATAACTCCATAAGCGCGCTCTGCACAGAGACATCCTCGCGCACCGAAAGGATGGCGAGGAAGGCTTCGGCCAAATGCATCAATGGATTCTGCAACGGCCCGGAGTCGAGCGAAGACCAATCACGGCCCAGGCTGGCTTCATACAGGCCGTCGCCTGTGGCGAAGCGCTGGGCCAAGACTTCCAGTGTGGCGTTGAGCACCGACTCCACCAGCGGTTCGCGAACCTTGTCCCAGTAATGGGCGCAGGCGAACAGGATGAAGGCGTGGGTGTAAAGATCTTTGCGTTGATCCAGCGGCGCACCTTGCGGGTCGATGCTGTAGAACCAGCCGCCATGCTCGGCATCGTGGAAATGCCGTTGCAAGGAACGGAACAGCGCCGCCGCACGTTCTTCAGCCAGAGGCACTTGGCCGATCAGGCTGGAAAACAGGTACAGCTGCCGCGCGCAAGCCATGGCCCGGTAGCGCTGCGGTGGCAGCGGCTGATGCTCGGCGTCCAGCGCTTCATAAGGCAATGCCATGTCGGCGTTCCAGCCGGGGCCTTGCCAGAGCGGTACGATTACGTCCTGGAAATGCTGTTGCACCGAGGCGAACAGGGCGGTCAATTCAGGCTGGGGAGCAGAGCGGGAAACAGGCGGCATTGGCTGGCGTCGTCACGGCAGGGGCGATTGCGCGACATGGTAGCAGGCCTGAGAGACGTGGTGTCTGTCAGGCCGCCTTCGCGAGCAAGCCCGCTCCCACATTTTTCCTGTGTACACAGATCAAATGTGGGAGCGGGCTTGCTCGCGAAGAGGCCGCAACAGCCGATAAAAAATCAGCCTGTCAACAACCAAACCCCAGTCGCCGCCGAAGCCGCACCCGCCAACCGAACCAGAGATTCCGCGGTCTGAGGCAACACTCGAACCACCGCATAACCCAACCCATGCAATACCGCCGTCGCCACCACAAACCCCGTCGCATACACCCAAGGCCTCGACATCTCGGGCAATTCCAGACCATGCGCCACACCATGAAACAGCGCAAACAACGCGGTCGCAGCCACCGCCAGGCTCAACGGCGGACGCACCGCCAAAGCTACCGCCAGGCCCAGCGCCAGTACCGATGCTGCAATCCCGCTTTCCAGCGCCGGCAGGTTCAGCCCTTCAAAACCCAGTAGCCCGCCGATCAGCATAGTGCCCACAAACGTGCAGGGCAGCGCCCAACGCGCGGCGCCTTTCTGCTGCGCGGCCCACAACCCCACGGCAACCATTGCCAGCAAGTGATCGAGGCCACCGATCGGATGGCTGATGCCGGCCATCAAGCCATTGTCGCCATGACCCGGATGGGCGAAGGCGATGGTCGGGGTCAGCAGCAGGGCCATGGCGCCCAGAATGCGTTTCAGTGTCATGGATAAGCTTCCTTGTTGATAAGTGTGATCAGGCCGCGGTCAGCAAGCCCTGGCGCTCGATAAAGGCGATGATGGCTTCCAGACCCTGACCGGTTTTCTGATTGCTGAAGACGAATGGTTTGCCGTTGCGCATGCGTTGGGTGTCGCTGTCCATCATCTCCAGCGAGGCGCCTACCAGCGGCGCCAGGTCGATCTTGTTGATCACCAGCAAATCGGATTTGCAGATCCCCGGCCCGCCCTTGCGCGGCAGTTTGTCGCCAGCCGAAACGTCGATCACGTAGATAGTCAGGTCCGACAGTTCCGGGCTGAAGGTCGCCGAGAGATTGTCGCCACCGGACTCCACCAGAATCAGGTCCAGCCCCGGGAAACGCCGGTTCAGTTGATCCACGGCTTCCAGATTGATCGAGGCGTCTTCGCGGATCGCCGTGTGCGGACAGCCGCCGGTTTCCACGCCGATGATCCGCTCGGGTGCCAGGGCTTCGTTACGCACCAAAAAGTCAGCGTCTTCGCGGGTGTAGATGTCGTTGGTCACGACGGCGAGGTTGTAGCGTTCACGTAGAGCCAGGCACAGGGCCAGGGTCAGGGCCGTTTTGCCGGAGCCGACCGGGCCGCCGATGCCGACGCGCAGAGGTTGGGCGTTCATGTGATTCTCCAAAGTAAAAGGCCCTAGGAACGGAACAGACGGCTGTACTGGCGCTCATGGGCCATGCACGCCAGGGACAGGCCGAAAGCGGCGCTGCCGGAATGTTCGGGATTGATTCGGGTGGCGTCTTGCTGCGCCTGTTGCAGCAGCGGCAGCAGTTCACTGGTCAGGCGTTGGGCGGCTTGCTGGCCCAGAGGCAGGGTTTTCATCAGCACCGCCAATTGGTTTTCCAGCCAGCTCCAGAGCCAGGCGGCCAACGCATCTTGCGGGCTGATCTGCCAGGCGCGTGCCGCCAGCGCCCAGCCAAGGGCCAGGTGTGGTTCTGGGCATTGGTCGAGAAAGGCGCGGGCTGGCGCATCCAGTTCGGGTAAACCGGTGAGCAGTTGCTTGAGCGAATAACCCATCTGCCGACTTTCCTGATGCAGCTCGCGGGTTTCGCGGCTGGCGCGATGCTCTTCGCAGCGTTGCAGCAGTGCGGCCCAGTTTTCTTCAGCCGCGGCGGTGCAATGGGCGAGCAATAGCGGCGCTTCGAAACGCGCGAGATTGAGCAGCAACTGATCGCTGATCCAGCGCCGCGCGCTGTCGGGATCGTTTACGCGGCCGTTTTCCACCGCCATCTCCAAACCCTGGGAATAGCTGTAGCCGCCAATCGGCAGCTGTGGACTGGCCAGACGCAGCAGCGCCCAGGCTGGGTTCATAAGCGCACGCCGAACTGGTGCAGTTTCGGCGGATAGTTGAAATCCTCGTCGCCATGACGCGAATGGTGATGGCCGCCGCCATAGGCGCCATGTTCCGGCTGGAACGGCGCTTCGATGTTCTGGGCGTTGGCACCCAGCTGTTCGAGCATGGCCTTGAGTACGTAATCGTCGAGCAGGCGCAACCAGCCATCGCCGACCTGCAGAGCCACATGGCGGTTGCCCAGGTGATAGGCGGCGCGGGTCAGTTCGAAGGCGTTGGCGCAGGTGACGTGCAGCAATTGTTCCGGGCGAGCGCAGACACGAACGATGCGCCCGTCTTCGGCTTGCAGGTATTCGCCGTCATACAGCGGCGGCTGACCGCGCTGCAAAAACAACCCGACGTCTTCGCCCTCGGCACCGAAACAGCGCAAGCGGCTTTTGCTCCGGGCTTCGAAGGTCAGGTGCAACTCGGCGTCCCAGACGGGTTGAGGGTCGATTCTGCGATGAATCACCAGCATCGGAAGGCTTCCAGCAATGGGCAATGCTCAGAGATAGAGCAAGGGGCTTGCCAATCGGGGGAGGCGTAGGAAATGCCTGTCGGGGCTTGGTTGGTGGTTCAGGATGCTGAAGGATTTTGGGTGATGTTGGTGCGCAGGTTTTATTGGTGCACCAAGTTGGGATGGTGTTGAGTTCTGTGGGAGCGGGCTTGCTCGCGAAAGCGGTGTATCAGGCCACAAAGATGTTGAATGTAACGTCCCCTTCGCGAGCAAGCCCGCTCCCACATGGGGTGGGGTTATTCGGTGCTGCCGAGGCCTTGCCAGTGTTTGAGGCCGATAAAGATAAACCGCAACTGCTGAGTGATTTTCGCTTGTGGCGTCAGATGCTCCGGCAAGGCTTCAGCCGGCGGATCGATGATGTCCGGTAATGTCGCGAACACGCTTTTGACGATCAGATCAGCCATGACGCTCAACCCTGCGATATCCAGGTGTTGCAGTTTCGGCATCAGTGACAAGTCCGCCGCCAGGTCCGAGCTGATGTCTTCGCGCAAGCGGCCAATGGCCTGGCGCACCGGCAGCGAACCGCCATACTGCTCGCGGGCAAGAAACAGGAATTGCGAGCGATTGGCCGTGACCACATCGAGAAAGATCCGCACCGAGGCGTCAATGATGCCGCCCATGACGAACTCGTTATGGCGCACCAGGCGGATGGTTTCACGGAAGGTCTGACCGACTTCGCTCACCAGTACCAGGCCCAGTTCATCCATGTCGGCGAAATGCCGGTAGAAACCGGTGGGTACGATCCCGGCGGTTCTGGTCACTTCGCGCAGGCTCAGGCTGCCGAATCCTCGGCCGCTTTCCATCAGGTGGCGGGCAGCGTCCATCAGGGCGTTGCGGGTCTGTTGTTTCTGTTCGGCGCGGGGCAGCATCGCAAGGGTGTTTTCTGGACAGGGACAGCGGCGCACTCTAGCAAATCGGCTTCGCTGGCGTCGAACGATCGGTGATCAGGCGGGGAAAATGCAGCTTCTATAAGGTCAAAAGCCCAATCCGTGGATTGGGCTTTTTTTCGGGGCCACCATAGGCTTAGCTCACAGCGCTGTTGCGTTCGATCACACGGTCACCACCACCTTCAGCCAGGGTTTGGCCTTGTGGAGTGCGATCGGAACCGTCGGCAGCCAGGGGCTGGCCTTGTGGAGTGCGATCGGTACCGTCAGCGGCCAGGGTTTGGCCTTGTGGAGTACGGGCGGCACCGTCAGCGGCAAGAGTTTGGCCATGTGGAGTGCGATCCGAGCCATCTTGAGTGATCAGGCCTTTTTCTTTCAGGCGATCATTGCCCCCTTCGGCCAGGGTCTGACCTTGTGGAGTGCGGTCGGAACCATCAGCGGCAACGGTCTGGCTGAACACTGAGTGGCTGTCTTTGACTTGTGGAGTGGCCTGATCAGCGGCCGGCAAAGCAAAAGCGGTGCCGGCTAACATCGAGAGGGTCAGGCTAAGCAGTATTTCGCGTTTCATGATGGGTTGCTCCTTGGGAGGGCGATAAAGTGGGTACGACGGCAATGCTACTCTCGATAAGTCGATCTAAAAGTTCATATGCGCAATGGTAATAATCAACGGAATTGATTGTTTCGCCGAAAGGCTCTAGAACGGGCGTTTCCGGCGAGTGTTTTTGCACTGGGGTGGGTATTTTCGAACCGCTCTCACCTCGCAAAAGTGCGGGGCCCGGTAAGGCCAATCTTGTAGGAGCGAGGCTTGCCCGCGAAGCAGGCGCTGCGGTCTTGGAGAAACACCGCGTTTCCGTTCTTCGCGGGCAAGTCGGATCGCCGCACCGCTCGCTCCTACAGATTTGAGGCGGAGCGGCTATTTGTGTGCAAATCGGCCTTTGGGTTAAACCTGCGAGCTATTTTTCAGTCGTAATTTCATGGCAGGCCAGTTCTGCCTAACGTTTCATCAGTGCGTCGCGGTCAGGGCGCTCAGTTGTATTCAGGAGTCCTGTGCAATGACGCGCACTCGTAAAATTCTTGCCTGGACCTTCGCCAGCCTCGTTGTCCTGCTGGCCGTCCTGGTGCTGATGATCGCGTTCTTCGATTGGAACCGGATCAAACCGCCCCTGAACGCCAAAGTATCCGAAGAACTGCATCGTCCGTTCGCCATCAATGGCAACCTTGCGGTGATCTGGCAGCGCGAGCCCGAAGAGGGTGGCTGGCGGGCTTGGGTGCCATGGCCGCATGTGGTGGCTGAGGACCTCAGCCTGGGTAACCCAGACTGGTCGAAGCAACCGAAGATGGCCACGCTCAAACGCGTCGAACTACGCATTTCGCCGCTGCCCTTGCTGGCGCAACGGGTGGTGATTCCGCGCGTTGACTTGAGCGAACCCGATGCCGATCTGCAGCGCCTGGCCGACGGCCGTGCCAACTGGACGTTCAAGTTCGACCCAAAAGACCCGGACGCCGAGCCTTCGAACTGGGTGCTGGACATCGGGGCCATCGGCTTCGACAAGGGCCACGTCACGCTCGACGACCAGAAGCTGAAAACTCAGCTTGATCTGCTTATAGATCCGTTGGGCAAGCCGATTCCTTTCAGCGACATCGTTGGCAACAAAGCGGCGAAAACCGCAGTTGAAAAGGGCGGTTCGCCGCAGGATTACTCATTTGCGTTGAAGGTAAAAGGCCAATACCACGGCCAGAGTCTCGCCGGCCAAGGCAAGGTGGGTGGCCTGCTGGCATTACAGGACGCCACCAGGCCGTTCCCGCTTCAGGCGCAAATGAAGATCGCCGACACCAGCGTCGAGCTGGCCGGTACGCTCACCGATCCATTGAACCTTGGCGCTCTGGATTTGCGCCTGAAACTGGCCGGGGCCAGCCTGGGTAATCTCTATCCGCTGATCGGCGTGACCCTGCCGGATACCCCGCCGTATGCCACCGACGGGCACTTGATCGCCAAGTTGCAGGAACCGGGCGGGGCGGTGTACCGCTATAAGGACTTCAACGGCACGATCGGCGAGAGTGACATCCATGGCAATCTGACCTACGTTGCGAGCCAGCCGAAGCCCAAGCTCAGCGGGGCGCTGGAGTCCAATCAACTGTTGTTTACCGACCTGGCTCCGCTGATCGGCGCCGACTCCAATGCCAAGCAAAAGGCCCGTGGCGGTGAAAGCAAGCAGCCGACGGACAAGCTGCTACCGGTCGAGGAGTTCAGGACTGAACGCTGGCGCGACATGGATGCTGATGTGGAATTCACTGGTAAACGCATCGTCCACAGCGCAAAACTTCCGTTCAACGATCTCTACACCCATGTGGTGCTGACCAATGGCGTGCTCAGTCTCGAGCCCCTGCGTTTCGGCGTGGCAGGCGGCAATCTGGATGCGCAGATTCGTCTGGACGGGCGCACCGAGCCTTTGGAAGGCCGGGCCAAATTGACGGCACACAAGTTCAAGCTCAAGCAGCTCTTCCCCACCTTGGAGCGGATGAAAACCAGTTTCGGTGAGCTTAATGGCGACGCCGATCTTGTCGGTCGGGGCAACTCGGTAGCCAAGCTATTGGGTACTGCCGACGGCAATTTGAAGATGCTGATCAATGACGGCGCTATCAGTCGTGAGTTGATGGAGCTGGCGGGGCTGAACGTCGGGAACTATGTGGTTGGCAAGATTTTTGGCGACAGGGAGGTCAAGATCAACTGCGCGGCGGCCGACTTCGACATCAAGGCCGGCCTGGCGACCACGCGGCTGTTCGTCTTCGATACCGAGACCGCGATCGTCTACGTCGACGGCACGGCAAACATGGCGACCGAGCAACTGGACCTGACCATCTCCCCGGAATCCAAGGGCTGGCGCTTGATTTCGCTGCGTTCGCCGCTGTATGTGCGGGGCAAGTTCATCAAGCCGGATGCGGGTGTGAAGCCGGTGCCGTTAATGCTGCGTGGAGCCGGGATGGTTGCGCTGGGGGTGGTTGCCGCGCCGGCAGCGGGTTTGCTGGCGCTGATAGCGCCAAGCGGTGGGGAGCCGAATCAGTGCGCGCCGTTGTTGGAGCAGATGAAGGCGGGCAAGGCGCCAAAGACGGTCAATAACTGACGCTCGTTCGAACGGTTTAATCGCTTTCGAGTTGGCTCGAAAGCGATTAAACCTCAGGTCTTGGACTTTTCAGTTCAGTGCGCTACATACGGGGATATGTAGCAGTTCAGTATTAATTTTGTTGCCAAGTTTTTGGATAACGGTATCTCTAACGTCGTTGTATCTGAGCTCGTCCAGCGAACTGCGCAACATTCGGATGTTGGTTTTTCCGTTATTGACTGACATCAGCACTGGTTCATCCAGAATACTGATGTCAAGTCCCTTGGCGGTTTCGAACGAAATTTGCAGTGTTAACAAGGTTTTGTCTTTGCGAACTATATTCAATAATGCGTGAGAGCTGCCTGTTGTAAAAGTGGCGTTGGTTTTGAGTTTGTCGATAATCGTGTGAATGACCAATGAATCGCTTCCAAGCTTTTTTATTCGCGAAAAGGCATTGTCAAGCGCTTGTCGTTCATAGGTTGGCAGGGCATTGCCAGCGCTTTGAATTATGAGTTGAAGCAGGCTTGTGTTGTCGAATTCTTTGCGCTGTCTGTCCCGGCTGTTGATGACCCAGTTGAACTTGCTCAGGACATCTGTGTAAGTGAGCCACGACGTTTCCGGATCGTTAGTTTGCCGAGTCGCTACAAGTTCAGCGTATAGGCTTGAATTTAAAATGTCGCTCTTTAACTTGTCAGCGTGTGTGCCGCAAAAAACTGTAATGTTGCCATTGGCAAGATATATATCGAATATGGGTTTGTCCATGGCGGGCTCTACGCGAAATTGATGGTTTATTTGAATCGGCAATTTCTTGCCGATTCAATTTTTTATAGAAGATTAAAAATCAGGAAGATCTTTAATGAATTTTTTTCCGGCTTCAGTGAACTTTGCAAAAAGGTCGGGACGCAGCGCTGCGAACGTCTTTGTGTCCAGATAAGTGCGCACGGCACCTGTTTTTATGGTGGTGGACTGCTGGGTGGACTTCCAGAACAGAATGCCACGAGTACTTTCCCGCGCATCCAGGGAGATGCAATTTAGGAGCATGTTAGGTTGATTGTTTCCATCGACCCAAACCGGCGCGATATCAAACTTTGCCTGTGTGCCTGTTTTCCTGTTGCGGTCAAAGATCTGAATGGCACCGGGGTCTTTCTGCGCTGCGTCGACGGCCTTTTGCGCAACGTTTGCCAAGATAGCAGCAGGACCCGCTCCGATCAGTGCCGTTGCGACGTGAAGGGCAACCTGATCCATGGTCAGGCCAATTTTTCGAATGGTGACAGTTTCCAGATTTTTGTTTTGAATAACCCAGCCAAGCTTGTCCAGGCCGTCAACGTAATATTTGTACCAATCGAAGAGTTGCGCATCGTCAGGGTATAGTTTTGTAGCGGCATTTTGCATTACTAATTTGCACAGGTTGACGTCGTCGATGATTGTCTGTGAAACCCCTGGAAGAAATGCATCGATCGTATCAGGCATGACGCTGGCGGTTGGTTTGTTGACATCGTGATGAGGTGCGTTGGTCAGCGATCGCGGCGTAATGATTAGTTCATTCGGAATCGGCAGTGGTGGCAAAGAGTCAATAAATTCGAGTCGTTCTTCCAGAAGCATGGATATAGTCCTTTATAGGTTTATTTAAACAACCGATGGGTTGTGGTTGTTAGAATAAGTCCATGCTGGAGAATGTCTATTTAGGGTTTGTAACTTTAGATTTGAAAGGTAGTTGGTGGGTGGTTAAATCCTTATCGCAATTGTGCGATAAGGATTTAATTGTTATTTATAAATCTTTCAGAAGGTCAGCCATGTCATCCGCATGCTCTTCTTCCTGAGCCAGGATGTCTTCGAAGATGCGCCGGGTGGTCGAGTCTTTTTCACCGATGTACTGGATGATCTCGCGGTAGCTGTCGATGGCGATGCGTTCGGCGACCAGGTCTTCGAAGACCATCTCTTTGAGCGTATTGCCGGCCACGTATTGGGCGTGGGACATCTTCGACAACAGGTCAGGGTTGAACTCTGGCTCGCCGCCCAATTGCACGATGCGCTCGGCCAGTCGGTCGGCGTGTTGGGCTTCTTCGGTGGCGTGTTGGAGGAACTCAGCGGCGGCGACCTGGGCTTTCAGGCCGTTGGCCATGAAGTAGTGACGCTTGTAGCGCAATACGCAGACTAGCTCGGTGGCCAGCGATTCGTTGAGCAGGCGCAGCACTTCTTCGCGGTCGGCGCCGTAGCCCTCGGTCACGGCGCCGTTCTCGACGTTGTGGCGAGCCCGTTCGCGAAGGGTGGTTACATCAGACAAATGCATGTCACTCATCTCGGTCTCCTGGAGGCTGATCCGGTTTGCGTCACTCTCTGCAGAAGTGATCGCTACAAGTTTTGTGAGTGATGAGCGCGCTGAAAAGTTTTATGTAATTTGCCAATCGAAAAGATCGCAGGCTTCGCCAGCTCCTACAGGGAAATGAGTTCTCCTGTAGGAGTTGCCGCAGACTGCGATTTTGGCAATAGACCAGACAATCGAGCCTCCTCTTGCAACCATGCAAAAAATGCCCGCACCGGCGGATGCCGTTCACGGCCCGGTACGCACAGCGCGCTGTATCCGGCCCCGTCGACCTGAATGTCACCCCGATAAGGCAGCAGCAAGCCGCTGGCCACACTCTCCGACACCAGAATATTGCTCGCCAGCACCAGGCCTTGCCCGGCGATGGCGGCTTGCAGGGCGTAATGCTCTTCATCGTATTCACGCACCGCCGGTTGCGCAGCCAGCCAGCTTTCGCCGGACTGCGCGCACCAAGCCTCCCAGCCGTGGGCATACAACTTGGAGTTGTGCCAACGCACGCTGATCAGCGTCGGTACCCGACTGGGCGCCAGGGCCACTTGTTCAGGCGAGCCATAGACCCCAAAGGATTCATCGAACAGGCACAAACCATACAGGTTCGGGTAATCGTCGAGGCTGTAACGCACCACCAGATCGACGCTGGCGTCCTGATGCAAATCGATGACTTCGCAGTGGGTGTCCAGGCGCAGGCTGATGTTCGGATGGCGGGCATAAAATCGTCCCAGCCGCGGCACCAGCCAGAGGGCGGCGAAGGCGGCCGTGGTGGAAATCGTCAGGCTCGTGCCGCTGCGTTGCGGGCGCAAGGTATCGACGCTCTGCGCCACTTCCAGCAGGGCACCGTGCAGGCTGCGGAACAGCCGTTCGCCGCATTCGGTCAGGCGCACCTGCCGTGGCAGTCGTTCGAACAACGGCACGCCGAGCCAGTTTTCCAGGGAGCGGATCTGGTGCGAGATTGCCGTCGGCGTCACCGAGAGCTCTTCGGCGGCGGCCTTGAAACTCAACAGGCGCGAGGCGGATTCGAAGGCGCGCAGGGCGGTCAGCGGCAACGAAGCAAACATTTAAAAACTCCATGGATGAAATGGATTCATCCAGACTGATTTTTGTTCATTTGAAGATAGGCAGCTGTGCGCTTCAAGCTGCAAGTACAAGCCGTTTCAGTTTAGCCCCTCAAGGAGATTCAGATGAACAGAATTCTTGCCATTCATGCCAGCCCCCGCGGTGAACGTTCACATTCGCGGCGTTTGGCCGAGGTGTTTCTTTGCGCCTGGCAGGTCCGCAACCCGCAGTCGCAACTGACCCGCCGTGAAGTCGGTCGGGCGTTGATTCCGGCCGTCAACGAAGCGTTTGTGGCGGCCGCTTTTCATCCGGAACCGCAAGCGCGACCGCTGTCGATGCAGGCCGACCTGGCACTCAGCAATGAATTGGTGGGGGAGTTGCTCGGTCATGATCTGTTGGTGATTTCCACGCCGATGTACAACTTCAGCGTGCCCAGCGGTCTCAAGGCCTGGATTGACCAGATTGTGCGTCTCGGGCTGACATTCAACCACTCACTGGACAACGGCATCGCGCAGTACGAACCGCTATTGCGGGGCAAGAAGGCGTTGATCGTCACCAGTCGCGGCGGGTTCGGCTTCGGCCCCGGCGGCGAACTTGAAGCGATGAACCATGCCGATCCGTTGCTGCGCACGGCACTCGGGTTCATCGGCATCACCGACGTCACCGTTGTTGCCGCCGAGGGTGAAGAGTCCGCCGAGCGCACCTTCCAGGTTTCCGTGGCCGAGGCCGAGCAGCGTTTACTGGCGCTGGCCAGGGCGTTCTAGATGGCCTGGCTGTTCTTGTTGATCGCCGCCGGGTTCGAGGTCACCTTCGCCATGGGCATGAAGTACGCCGAAGGCTTCACCCGGCTCTGGCCGTCAGTAATTACAGGGGTGGCCGCAGTGGGCGGGATTTACTTCCTGACCCTGGCCCTGCGCGAATTGCCGGTGAGCATCGCCTACCCAATCTGGACCGCCATCGGTTCGCTGGGCACGGTGTTTCTCGGCTTTGCGCTGCTCGGCGAAAGCCTGACCGCGCTCAAGCTGGTATCGGTCGGGCTGATTGTGGCTGGCGTGGTGGGGTTGAAATAAGCGATGTCATAGACTGGTCGTTGAGTTGTCATTTTGGGTGGCGATGCTTGGCTGACGCCTTGCATCCAGCCTTGCTTCATCTCACCGATCACAAGGATTGTTCATCCATGTCGCAAGGTTCCGCCACGCGTTACCCGTTGGTGCTGGTCCCGGGAATGCTCGGGTTTATCCGTCTGCTGCTCTATCCCTATTGGTTCGGAATCATTTCGGCATTGCGCCAGGATGGGGCGACCGTGATTGCGGTGCAGGTCTCGCCGCTCAATTCCACCGAGGTACGCGGCGAGCAATTGCTGGCGCGGATTGAGGAGATTCTGCGCGAAACCGGGGCCGAGAAGGTCAACCTGATCGGCCACAGTCAGGGCTCGCTGACTGCCCGTTACGCGGCGGCAAAGCGCCCGGACCAGGTCGCTTCAGTGACTTCGGTAGCCGGGCCGAATCACGGTTCGGAGCTGGCTGACCATCTGCACACCCACTATCCGGCTGACAGTGCCAAGGGCCGGCTGCTGACCTTTTTATTGTGGCTGATCAGCGCGCTGATGTGCCTGCTGGAATCCGGCTATCGCGGGCCGAGACTGCCGGTGGATATCCCGGCTTCGCACCAATCCCTGACCACCGCGGGCGTGGCGCTGTTCAATCAGCGTTATCCACAGGGGTTGCCTGAAACCTGGGGCGGGCACGGTCCGGAAGTGGTCAATGGCGTGCGCTATTACTCCTGGTCAGGAACCTTGCAGCCGGGCAAGACCGATCGCGGGTGCAATCTGTTCGACGGGACAAACCGCAGTTGCCGGTTGTTTGCCAGGACCTTTGTGCGTGAAGCGGGGCATTGCGACGGGATGGTCGGGCGTTACAGCTCGCATTTGGGGACGGTGATTGGCGATGAATACCCGATGGACCACTTCGATATCGTCAACCAATCGCTGGGGTTGGTGGGCAAGGGCGCAGAGCCGGTGCGGTTGTTTGTCGAGCATGCGGCGCGGTTGAAGGCGGCCGGGGTTTAGCTGTCAGACCGTGTCATCGTTCTTCGCGAGCAAGCCCGCTCCCACATCTATGGTTACCCCCTTTTCTGCAATACTGTTTTTGATGCGTGTTTGGCTTGCTTTCATCTATCCGGCGTCTGAGTGGGGCTGTGGCCCCGCGCCTCGATG
>NZ_JAKLSP010000059.1:0-13439 GCF_022014505.1 Pseudomonas sp. PGPR40
ACCATCGCCGTTGCCACACAGCCTCGAATAACCTGCCGCCAGCCCTTTTTGAAGAGCGGGCGGCCTAATACTCCTACAGAGCGGTCCAAAAAAACTGGACCACAACAGGCTTGCCCGCGAAGGCGTCCTACTGCTCACCCCATACATCGAGCATAGTTAAACCAACCCACCATTCACCCGCAGGATTTGTCCATTACCGATGGTCCGCGGGCAATCTGGCTTGCTCGAGTTCGGCTAATATTTATCAGAGTGTGTATCGTGTGTATTAAGGGTGTGGTCATCACGTAATGTGCTCAGCAGATGCTGCCCACAAGGACGAAGGTGATGCGAAGTCGGGAAATGATCAGGATGATCGAGGAGGATGGTTGGTATCTGGTGGCTGTGAAAGGTAGCCACCATCAGTACAAGCATTCATGCAAGTCAGGCAGGGTGACGATAAAGCACCCTGATTCGGATCTTCCAAAAGGAACGATCAACAGCATATTGAAACAGGCGGGTCTGAAATGAGGCCCGACATCGGAAATGAGAGCCTCGAAGGGGCCACATCACAGGAAGGACTCATCGAAATGAAATTCCCGGTCGTTCTGCACAAGGATGCCGACTCAGAATACGGAGTGATTATCCCGGATGTGCCGGGTTGCTTCTCCGCGGGCGCTACTGTGGCGCAGGCATTTGAAAACGTGAAAGAAGCGTTGGCTTTGCATTATGAAGGCTTGGTCGCCGATGGTGACCCATTGCCGCAGGTGCGTGAGATTGACGCTCATCTTGATAACCCTGATTACGCTGGCGGTGTGTGGGGGGTTGTCGACTTCGATATCGCGCCTTACTTCGGCAAGTCGGTGCGCTTCAATGCCACGCTTCCTGAGCAATTGCTTGAGCGTATCGACCAGACGGTCAGACGAGATCAGCGATACAGCTCAAGATCTGGCTTTTTAGCGGCTGCCGCGTTGCGTGAGTTGTCGGCGTAAACGTGGGAATGGATATCGGCTCTATGGCGGTGGGTGAGATTTAATAATCTGTGAAACGTTTCAGCATTTTCTCGAGTCCGAGGTTTATCGGCGTTTTCCCAAGCGTATGCTGGGCAACTTGCAAAGCAGTCGATACCAAGACAGACAAGAGAGGATTCGATGACCTACACCGCTGCCGAAAACCGCTACGATTCCATCCCTTACCGCCGCGTGGGTCGCAGCGGGTTGGTGCTGCCGGCACTGTCCCTGGGCTTGTGGCACAACTTCGGCGACAGCACGCCAATCGATACCCAGCGTTCGTTGCTGCGCACGGCATTCGATCTGGGCATCAACCATTTCGACCTGGCTAATAACTATGGTCCGCCGTATGGCAGCGCCGAGATCAACTTCGGTCGTTTGCTGCGGGAAGACTTCAAGCAGTACCGCGACGAGTTGATCATCTCCAGCAAGGCCGGTTGGGATATGTGGGCCGGCCCTTATGGTCAGGGCGGTGGTTCGCGCAAATACGTGCTGGCCAGCCTCGACCAGAGCCTGCAGCGCCTGGGCCTCGACTACGTAGACATCTTCTATTCCCACCGCTTCGACCCGGACACGCCGCTTGAAGAAACCGCCAGCGCACTGGCCACCGCCGTGCAGCAAGGCAAGGCGCTGTACATCGGCATCTCGTCCTATTCCGGGGTGAAAACCCGTGAAATCGCCGGGTTGCTGAAAGAGTGGAAAGTGCCGTTACTGATTCATCAACCGGCTTACAACCTGCTCAATCGCTGGGTGGAAAAGGACCTGCTGGACATCACCGATGAACTCGGTACCGGCGTGATCGCCTTCACGCCATTGGCTCAGGGGCTGTTGACCGACAAGTACCTCAATGGCGTGCCAGCGGATGCACGGGTCAATCGTCCGGGCGGTGGTTCGTTACAGGCGTCTCACCTGTCCGAATCCAACATCGCCCATGTGCGGGCGCTCAATGAAATCGCCAAGCGCCGTGGTCAGAGTCTGGCGCAGTTGGCGCTGGCCTGGACCCTGCGCGATCCTCGGGTGACCTCTGCGCTGATTGGTGCGAGCCGGCCGGAGCAGATTATCGAGAACGTCGGGGCGTTGAAGAACCTGAGTTTTAGCGTGGAAGAGTTGGCGGAGATTGACCGGTTTGCCCAGGAGGGTGGGGTCAATCTTTGGGAGAAACCTTCGACGGCGGAGTAAGTGTTCGACGCCAGGTGTGCTGGCGTTGATCGTTCCCCCGCTCCGCGTGGGAATGCAGTCCGGGACGCTCCGCGTCCCCTCCAGAGCCGAACGCAGAGCGTCCGTTGAGGCATTCCCACGCGGAGCGTGGGAACGATCGGCTCACCGGAAGAAAGGCACATCCCCCAACACAGTAGCCCGCTGCATCACCCGCCGCGCCGGGCGGTAATCATCGACCGCGTGGTGCTGGGTCACGCGATTGTCCCAGAATGCGATGTCGTCTTTCTGCCAGCGCCAGCGGATGGTGAACTCCGGCCGTGTGGTGTAGGCGAACAGGAATTTCAGAATCACCTCGCTTTCCGTTTCCGACAGCTCGTTGATCTTCGACGTGAACCCTTCATTGACGAACAACGACCGTCGCCCGCTTACCGGGTGCGTGCGAATCACCGGGTGCGATAGTGGTGGGTTCTTGCGCCGGGCTTCTTCCCACTGGGCCAAGGCCTCCGGTGTATTGCCATAGCGCTCCAGCGGGAACGAGCGGGTGAAATCGTGAGTAGCGGTCAACCCTTCGAGCAGGGTTTTCATCGGTGCGGACAGTGCTTCATACGCCGCAATGCCACTGGCCCACAGCGTATCGCCGCCAAATTCCGGCAGCAGTTTGGCGCTGAGCACTGCGCCCATCGCCGGGGTCGGCAGGAAGGTCACGTCGGTGTGCCAGATCGCGTTGTCTCGCACGTCGGTGACGGCGGTGTCGAGGATCAGTACTTCCGGCTGCTCCGGCACGTTCGGGTAGATCGGGTGAATGTGCAGGTCGCCGAAATAGGCGGCGAATCGCGCTTGCTGTTGCGGCTCGATCGGCTGGTCGCGAAAGAACAGCACTTGATGCTTGAGCAGCGCCTGCTCGATGGCGTCGCGTTGTTCCAGGTTCAGCGGCTGGCTGATATCGATGCCGCTGATTTGCGCGCCGAGGGCGGAGCTTAAAGGGACGATTGTCAGGTTACTCATGGTGGTTCTCTTCAATCCGGGGCGTCGAGTTGTTTGTGGGAGCGGGCTTGCTCGCGAAAGCGGTCCAGCATTCAACATCTAAGTTGACTGACACGGCCTCTTCGCGAGCAAGCCCGCTCCCACATGAATATTCAGTGAGCCTGGCCGTGCCATGGCACCAGTTTGCGTTGTAGCGCACGCAAGCCCATTTCCATGACGAAGGCGATCAATGCGATCACCAGAATCCCCAGCACCACCACATCAGTGACCAGAAATTGTGCGGCTGACTGCACCATGAAACCCAAACCACTGGTGGCGGCGATCAACTCGGCGGCCACCAGCGTCGACCAACCCACACCCAAACCAATCCGCACGCCGGTCAAAATATCCGGCAAGGCGCTGGGCAGAATCACATGCCGAATCAACTGCGCCCGGGTCGCGCCCAGCGACTGCGCGGCACGCAATTTCGCCGGGTCGACGGTGCGCACGCCAGTGGCGGTCGCAATCGCGATAGGGGCGAAGATCGCCAGGTAGATCAGCAAGACTTTCGACAGCTCACCGATGCCGCACCAGATCACGATCAGCGGCAGATAAGCCAGCGGTGGAATCGGACGATAGAACTCGATCAGCGGATCGAGAATGCCGCGAGCGATGCGGTTGTGGCCGATGGCGATGCCGACCGGCACGGCGGTCAGCACCGCGAAGCCGAGTCCCAAACCGATACGGCTCAGACTCGCGCCCAAGTGCTGCCACAGCGTCGAATCCATGTAGCCGGTGGTCACCAGCAGCCAGGCTTTTTGCAGCACGGCGGAGGGTGGTGGCAGGAACAGCGGTTCGATCAAACCGGTGGCCGTAACGGCCCACCAAATGGCAACGAGAGCGACCAGCGTCAGTGCGCTGATCCAGCGCGTGTTCAAACTGCGGTGCGGCGGAATTACCGTCGAGCCCGATTTCACCGTAGCGGCAGGAATTTCATAAGTGCTCATACGCGCTCCCGCCGCTGGACGGCACTGCGTTGGGAGAACACTTTGGCGAGCACGTGTTCGCGGGTTTCGATAAAACGCGGGTCGGATTTGATCGCCCGCGCCGATTCACCGGCAGCGTAACGCTGACCGAAGTCCAGGCTCAGACGCTCGACGACTTGCCCGGGGTTGGGCGCCAGCAGAATCAGATCCGTGGCGAGGAACACCGCTTCTTCAATGTCGTGGGTAATCAGGAACACCGGTTTGGCGGTGCGTTGCCAGACCTGCAGCAACAGCTCCTGCATCTGTTCGCGGGTGAAGGCGTCGAGGGCACCGAAGGGTTCGTCCATCAGCAAAACCCGAGGGTCTGCTGCGAGGGCGCGGGCGAGGCCGACACGTTGTTTCTGCCCGCCCGAGAGCTGCCAGATCCGGCGATTTTCGAACCCGGAAAGGTCCACCAGCGCGAGCATTTCCCGGGCGCGCAGTTCACGTTTTTCCCGCGTAATGCCAGCCAGTTCCAGGCCGAAGCCGACGTTGGCCAGCACGTCCTGCCAAGGCAGCAGTGCGTCGTCCTGGAACACCACGCCGCGCTCGGCGCTCGGACCTTTGACCGGCACGCCGTCAAGGGTGATGCGCCCGGCGCTGGGCTCGACGAAACCGGCAATCAGGTTCAACAGCGAGGTCTTGCCACTGCCGGACGGGCCGAGGGCGACCAGCAACTGCCGGGGGCCCAGGCTCAGGGAAATATCCGCCAGCACAGGTTCCGCTGCGCCGGGATACTGTGCGCAGATGCGCTCCAGCTGTAGCAAAGCCATCGCGGTTAACTCCCGATCAGTTGGTGATGTATTTGGCGCTGACGTACGGCGCGTAGTCCGGCAGCACGGCCTCGACCTTGCCCTGTTCCTTGAGGAACACCGCGGTGTCGGTGATGGCCTTGGTGGTCGGCGCGCCGAGGGTGATCACCTGATCAGCCGCGAGCGGGAAGACGTTGCCTTGCAGCAGTAACGGAATGTCGCTGGCCTTGGCGCCGGAGAGTTTCACCAGTTTGTCGACATTGCTTTGGTTGGCGAGCCAGGCTTTCGGGTCTTTGCGGTAGTCGGCGTAGGCATCGAGGGTCACTTTGGCGAACGCGGTGACGATTTCCGGATGCTTCTGGGCGAAATCCTTACGCACGATCCAGGCATCGAAAGTCGGTGCGCCGAACGTGGCCAATTCGCCCGACGTGATTAGTACTTTGCCGTTTTCCTTGGCCACACCGAGCGCCGGGTCCCAGACGTAGGTGGCGTCGATATCACCGCGTTTCCACGCCGCGATGATCGCCGGCGGCGCGAGGTTGAGCACGGTGACTTTCGACGGGTCGATGTTCCAGTGTTTCAGCGCGGCCAGCAGGCTGTAGTGGCCGGTGGAAACGAACGGTACGGCGATTTTCTTGCCGATCAGGTCTTGCGCAGTCTTGATCCCGGAACCGTCTCGAGCGACCAGCGCTTCGGCGGCGCCGATCTGGGTGGCGATGAGGAAGGTTTCTACCGGGACTTTGCGGGTGATTGCCGCCGTCAGGGGGCTGGAGCCGAGGTAGCCGATTTGCACATCGCCGGAAGCGATGGCGGCGATGATGTCGGCGCCGCTGTCGAATTTGCGCCAGTCGATGTTGGCTTTGGTGGCTTTTTCGTAGGTGCCGTCGGCCTGGGCGACTTTGGCCGGGTCAACGGTGGTCTGGTAGGCGACGGTCACATCAGCCGCCTGAGCCAGGAAACTCACCGAAGTCAGAAACGCGGCGGCCAGGAGGCGAAGAGGGGAAGTCAGTTTCATCGGGAAGCTCCTTGTCAGGCGACCGAGAGTCGGCGTGAAAAGGAGACTAAATGATATAAGAATCCGAAAATAAATAACTTTTTCGAATTACCTTATGAGCGGAAAATTCTAAGGGAGACCGTTATCGATCGTTCCCACGCTCCGCGTGGGAACGCCTCAAGGGACGCTCCGCGTCCAGGTGACGCGGAGCGTCGCCGGCTGCATTCCCACGCGGAGCGTGGGAACGATCATGAAACCTGTAGAGCGAGCGGTGCGGCGATCCGACTTGCCCGCGAAAAGGTCCGAAGGACCTTCAGAGATTAGTTGCTAATCGCCAGAATGCTCGCCTGATACGCCCCGACAAACACATCGAAATCGCCGACTTCGTTCTGTTCCAGCTCCACCTGCTGAGCCAACGACGAACGCGCCAGTTCTTCAAACTTCGCCTGTTCCTCAGCCGCCAACGGCTCGCTGCGGAAAAACTCTGCATGCACCCGACTTTGGCGCAACGAGAACCGGGCAAAGCCTTCCTTATGCTCGGCCATCGCCGCCAACACCTGAGCCGATGGCGTCAGGGACGCGTCCTTGACCTTGGCCAGTTGTGCGTCCAGTGCCTTGCCATGGGCATCGCCGCCATGGCTTTGATCCAGCAACACCGCCAATGGCGCAATCTTTTCCAGCAACTCGCCGGCCCATTCCTTCAGGTCCACCGCTTGCCCGTCGCGCTGCAATTGCAGGCCCGGACGACGACCTTCCTTGACCACGCTGAGGAAGTTCGACGTTGCGTTACCGCAGCTGTTGCTGGTCAGCAGCGGGCTGTCGTTCAGTGCGCAGTACAACAGGAACGCATCAAGGAACCGCGACTCGGTGAGGTCGATGCCCATCGGCAGGAACGGGTTGATGTCCAGGCAGCGCACTTCGACGTACTGAATGCCACGGGCCACCAGCGCCTGGATCGGCCGCTCACCGGTGTAGGTCACGCGTTTCGGGCGGATGTTGGAGTAGTACTCGTTTTCGATCTGCAGGATGTTGGTGTTGAGCTGAACCCATTCACCGTCCTGATGCGTACCGACTTCGACGTACGGCGGATACGGCGTGGCGACTGCTTTGCGCAGGCTGTCGGTGTAGCTGGCCAAGTCGTTGTAGCACGGCGTCAAACCGGCCTGGGCGTTGCTCTGGTAACCCAGATCGCTCATGCGCAGGCTGGTGGCGTACGGCAGGTACAAGGTGTGCGGGTCCAG
Source organism: Pseudomonas sp. PGPR40 (assembly GCF_022014505.1). Taxonomy (NCBI): domain Bacteria; kingdom Pseudomonadati; phylum Pseudomonadota; class Gammaproteobacteria; order Pseudomonadales; family Pseudomonadaceae; genus Pseudomonas; species Pseudomonas sp. PGPR40. The sequence continues at coordinate 7,120 of NZ_JAKLSP010000059.1, forward strand.
CTGTTCCAGTTGATGCGAACGACCGCGCAGGAAACCGGCGTCCAGCGCCGGCGAGGCGCCAAACAGGTACATCAGCAGCCAGCTGTAACGGCGGAAGTTGCGGATCAGCGCGATGTAGGCCGACGACTGATAGTCGCGGTCGGTGCCGTCAAAGCCTTCAGCCTCTTTGAGCAGTGGCCAGAGCTTTTCCGGCAGGGAAAAGTTGTAGTGGATCCCGGCGATGCATTGCATGGTCTTGCCGTAACGCAGGGCCAGGCCCTTGCGGTAGACATACTTGAGCTGACCGATGTTGGAGGTGCCGTAATAAGCGATCGGGATGTCTTCCTCGGCCGGCAACGGGCACGGCATCGATGGACTCCACAGGTATTCATTGCCGAGCTTGCTGTAGGCAAACCGGTGAATCTTGTCCAGGCTCGCCAGCGTATCCGCCGGATCTGGCAGGGCTGGCGTGATGAATTCCAGCAGCGACTCGGAATAGTCGGTGGTGATTTGTTCGTTGGTCAGCGCGGAACCCAATGCTTCGGGGTGCGGCGTTTGCGCCAGGCGCCCTTCGCCCGTCACGCGCAGGCATTCACGTTCGATGCCGTGAAGACACTGTTCGAGCAGAGAGAGGTTTGCGCGCTCGCCGAGCAGAGCCAGGCGGCGGTTGAGAAGTTCGCTCAAGTTGGATTCCTTCACGCGTCAGTCGCCCCAATATGGGGGTGGGCAAGACGGTCTACAAGGGTGAAGTTAAAACTGGCGTTTTCGCCTGGTTCTGGAGCCGCAATGGTCGCAATCCCTGTAGGAGCGAGCTTGCTCGCGAAAGCGGTGGGTCAGTCGACGAAAGTGTTGAATGAAAACCGTCTTCGCTGGCAAGCCAGCTCCTACAGAAAATTTCGGCGCTGCAGTCCAGCGCCGAAATTAACTCAAATCGGGGAAGACTATCTACAGGACAGCGAACGTGCCTTGTGCTTTTGCGACGAGTTTGTCGCCTTGCATCACGTCGGCCTCGACCACCAGCGTGCGGCGGCCCGGATGGATCACCCGTGCCGTGCACATCACCTCACCGTCGGCGACGGCGCGGATGTAGTTGATCTTGCACTCGATGGTTGCGCTCTGCTGGTCAAAGCCATGGGTGCTGGAACACGCCAGCCCCATGGCAATGTCCACCAGACTGAACAAAGCGCCGCCGTGCAGTTTACCGCCGCGATTGCGCAGTTCTGGCTCAAGCGCCAGGGCGACTTGCGCCACCCCGGTTTCCAGACTGTGCAAGCGACATCCCAGCAGCTTGAAAAAAGCGCTTTCGGTCAAGCCGGCCGGGATCTCCATCAGCGTTTCTTCAACTGCTTGGCGTTGGCGAACAGCGAGGCCATGGCGTTGTTGGTCGGGGCCGCTGCCGTGGTTTCCTTGCGCGGTGCGGTGTTCTGGGATTGGCGTGGTGCCGAACCCGGACGCGCGCCACGGGCACCGTCGATCTTCTCGCCCGGGGTATCGCTCATGCGCATCGACAGGCCAACGCGTTTGCGCGGGATGTCGACTTCCATGACCTTCACCTTGACCACATCACCGGCTTTCACCGCTTCACGCGGATCCTTGATGAACTTCTCCGACAGCGCGGAGATGTGCACCAAACCGTCCTGATGCACGCCGATGTCGACGAAAGCGCCGAAATTGGTCACGTTGGTGACTACGCCTTCGAGGATCATCCCCAGTTGCAAGTCCTTGAGGTCTTCGACGCCTTCCTGGAACTCGGCGGTCTTGAACTCGGGACGTGGGTCGCGACCGGGTTTTTCCAGCTCTTGCAGGATATCGGTGACCGTTGGCAGACCGAACGTTTCGTCGGTGTACTTCTTCGGATCGAGACGCTTGAGGAAGCTCGCGTCGCCGATCAGCGAGCGAATGTCGCGGTCGGTTTCAGCGGCAATGCGCTGCACCAGCGGATAGGCTTCCGGGTGCACCGCGGACGAATCCAGCGGATTATCGCCGTTCATCACCCGCAGGAAACCGGCGGCCTGTTCGAAGGTTTTTTCACCCAGGCGGGCGACTTTCTTCAGCGCCGCACGGGTTTTGAACGCACCGTGCTCGTCGCGGTGGCTGACGATGTTCTGCGCCAGGGTCGCGTTGAGGCCGGAGATGCGCGCCAGCAGCGCCACGGAAGCGGTGTTGACATCGACGCCCACGGCGTTCACGCAGTCCTCGACTACCGCGTCCAGGCCGCGCGCCAGTTTCAGCTGCGACACGTCGTGCTGGTACTGGCCGACGCCGATGGATTTCGGATCGATCTTCACCAGCTCGGCCAGCGGATCCTGCAAGCGACGGGCAATCGACACCGCGCCACGGATCGATACGTCGAGGTCCGGGAATTCCTTGGAGGCCAGTTCCGACGCCGAGTACACCGATGCACCGGCCTCGGAGACCATGACTTTGGTCATCTTCATGGCTGGGTATTTTTTGATCAGCTCGGCAGCAAGCTTGTCGGTTTCACGGCTGGCGGTGCCGTTGCCGATGGCGATCAGGTCCACCGAATGCTTGGCGCACAGGGCGGCGAGCACAGCGAGGGTCTGGTCCCACTTGTTGTGCGGTACGTGCGGGTAAACCGTGGCGTGATCCAGCAGCTTGCCGGTGGCATCGACCACGGCGACCTTGCAACCGGTGCGCAGGCCCGGGTCGAGGCCCAAGGTGGCGCGCGGGCCGGCCGGGGCCGACAGCAACAAGTCGTGCAGGTTGTGCGCGAACACATTGATCGCTTCGGTTTCCGCGCCGTCGCGCAATTCGCCCAGCAGGTCGGTTTCCAGATGGGTGTAGAGCTTGACCTTCCAGGTCCAGCGCACCACTTCGCCCAGCCATTTGTCGGCGGCGCGGTTCTGGTTTTGAATGCCGAATTGCTGGCCGATCATGCCTTCACAAGGATGCATGGTGCCCGGCAGTTCATCGCCGACTTTTAGCGCAGAGCTGAGAATGCCTTCGTTGCGGCCACGGAAAATCGCCAGCGCGCGGTGCGATGGCATGCTTTTCAGCGGTTCGTCGTGTTCGAAGTAGTCGCGGAACTTGGCGCCTTCCTCTTCCTTGCCGGCGATCACGCGGGCACTGAGGGTGGCTTCCTGCTTGAGGTAATTGCGCAACTTGTCCAGCAGGCCGGCGTCTTCGGCGAAGCGCTCCATGAGGATGTACTTGGCGCCTTCAAGAGCGGCTTTCACATCGGCCACGCCTTTTTCGGCGTCGATGAAGCGCGCGGCTTCGGCTTCAGGGCTCAGGGTCGGGTCGTTGAACAGGCCGTCGGCCAACTCGCCGAGGCCGGCTTCCAGGGCGATCTGGCCCTTGGTGCGGCGCTTCTGCTTGTACGGCAGGTACAAGTCTTCGAGGCGGGTTTTGGTGTCGGCGAGTTTAATGTCGCGTTCGAGTTGTGGGGTCAGCTTGCCTTGCTCTTGAATGCTGGCAAGGATGCTGATCCGCCGTTCGTCGAGTTCTCGCAGGTAGCGCAGACGCTCTTCCAGATGACGCAACTGGATGTCATCGAGGCTGCCGGTCACTTCTTTCCGGTAGCGGGCGATGAAGGGAACGGTAGAACCTTCATCGAGTAGCGCGACGGCCGCTTCGACCTGTTGTGGGCGTACACCGAGTTCCTCGGCGATGCGGCTGTTGATGCTGTCCATAAAACCACCTGACAAATTGTGAAAGCAGGCTCGCAGGCGCAGAGATAAAGGCTCGGCGAGTCTGGTTGAGCGGCCTGGCGTGCGCCGCTACCTGAGCCAACAGGCTTCCCGTTGACCCGTGAAATCGAACAATTACTGCCAGCGCCAAGAAAAAAAAGCGGCGGCTTGCAGTAACGATCAGACGTTGCCTGACACAAAAGGCCGCGCATTATAACCAGCGTTCTGTCCATTCGGGGGCATCGCTGGCTGTAGGCACAATGCCCGGTTTTCTGGCGGTGAAGGAAAAATCTGCTAACAATGCACACGGTGCGTATAACGGCAGCTACGCCATAATGCGCGCCGAGATCAAAGGAGCATCCAATGAGCAGCACTGCAAACATTGCTGAAGGCGAAAAAATTCTTATCGTTGACGACGATCCTGGGCTGAGCAGCCTGCTGGAGCGCTTTTTCGTCAGCAAGGGCTACCGTGCCCGCGCCGTCCCGAACACCGAACAAATGGATCGCCTGCTGGCGCGTGAAGTGTTCAACCTGGTCGTCCTCGACCTGATGCTGCCCGGCGAAGACGGCCTGACCGCTTGCCGCCGCCTGCGCACGGCGAACAATCAGATTCCGATCATCATGCTCACCGCCAAGGGCGATGAGCTTAGCCGCATCAAGGGCCTCGAACTGGGCGCCGACGATTATCTGGCCAAGCCGTTCAACCCGGACGAGCTGATGGCTCGGGTCAAAGCGGTTCTGCGGCGTCAGGCGGCACCCGTGCCAGGCGCACCGGGCAGCGAAGACGAAAGCGTGACCTTCGGTGACTACGAACTGTCCCTGGCCACCCGCGAGCTGAAGCGCGGTGATGAAGTGCACATGCTCACCACCGGTGAGTTTGCGGTGCTCAAGGCGTTGGTCATGAACGCGCGTCAGCCATTGACCCGCGACAAACTGATGAACCTGGCCCGTGGCCGCGAATGGGATGCCTTGGAGCGCTCAATCGACGTACAGATTTCCCGTCTGCGCCGGATGATCGAACCCGATCCGTCCAAACCACGCTACATCCAGACTGTCTGGGGCGTGGGTTATGTGTTCGTTCCGGATGGCGCCGCCACGAAGTGATTGGTGATTTGTAGGAGCGGGTCTGGCGGACGATTGTCCGCAGACTCGTGATCCGCAATGTGCGAGCATCGCTCGTTCCTGCAAGTGTGTAGCGGTTATCCATGAAAACCCCTGTTTGGTTCCCCCAGAGTTTCTTCTCCCGCACCCTGTGGCTGGTGCTGATCGTCGTGCTGTTTTCCAAGGCGCTGACCCTGGTTTATCTGCTGATGAACGAAGATGTGCTGGTGGATCGCCAATACAGCCACGGCGTCGCCCTGACGCTACGTGCCTATTGGGCTGCCGACGAAGAGAACCGCACGAAGATCGCCGATGCCGCGACCCTGATCCGGGTGGTGGGTGCCGGTGTGCCGGAAGGCGAACAACATTGGCCCTACAGCGAGATTTACCAGCGACAAATGCAGGCCGAACTGGGTGCCGACACCGAAGTGCGATTACGCATGCATTCGCCGCCGGCGCTGTGGGTTCGGGCGCCCAGTCTGGGTGATGGCTGGCTAAAAGTGCCGTTGTACCCGCATCCGTTGCGCGGCCAGAAAATCTGGAACGTGCTCGGCTGGTTCCTCGCCATTGGTCTGCTGTCCACCGCCTCGGCATGGATCTTCGTCAGCCAGCTCAATCAACCGCTCAAACGTCTGGTGTATGCCGCGAGGCAACTCGGTCAGGGCCGCAGCGTGCGCCTGCCGATCAGCGATACACCGAGTGAAATGACCGAGGTTTATCGCGCCTTCAACCAGATGGCTGAAGATGTCGAACAAGCGGGACGCGAGCGCGAACTGATGCTGGCCGGGGTGTCCCACGACCTGCGTACGCCGCTGACCCGTTTGCGGCTATCCCTGGAGCTGATGGGGGCCCACAGTGACCTGACCGATGACATGATCCGCGACATCGAAGACATGGACGCGATTCTCGACCAGTTCCTGGCGTTCATTCGTGATGGACGTGACGAGTCGGTGGAGGAAGTGGACCTGAGCGAATTGGTTCGTGAAGTCGCCGCGCCGTACAACCAGAACGAAGAAAAAATTCACTTGCGCCTGGAACCGATCCAGCCGTTCCCGCTGCGTCGGGTGTCGATGAAGCGGCTGCTGAACAACCTGATTGGCAATGCTCTGCATCACGCCGGCACCGGGGTGGAAGTGGCGGCTTATGTGTCCGGGGATACCAGTGCGCCGTATGTGGTACTGAGCGTCATGGACCGTGGCGCGGGGATCGACCCGTCGGAGCTGGAAGCGATTTTCAACCCGTTCACCCGTGGCGATCGGGCTCGGGGCGGGAAGGGGACCGGGTTGGGGTTGGCGATCGTGAAGCGGATCGCTTCGATGCATGGCGGGAATGTCGAGTTGCGCAACCGCTCCGGTGGTGGGCTGGAAGCGCGGGTGCGGTTGCCGCTTGGGTTGATGTTGCCGAGGGATGCGGTTTAACAACTGAGATCTTCGGTGGGGCTGATGGCCTCTTCGCGGGCAAGCCTGTTGTGGCTCAATGTTTTTGGACCATGATGTAGGAGTGTCGATCTAAGGAAGCATCATGGGATATCGGGTTGTTAACGCCGAGGAAAAAGCGGAAGCCATTCGCTTGGTTGTAGAAATGAATTAC
>NZ_JAKLSP010000060.1:0-8620 GCF_022014505.1 Pseudomonas sp. PGPR40
ATCGATTCTCATCGAGGCGCGGGGCCACAGCCCCACTCAGACGCCGGATAGATGAAAGCAAGCCAAACACGCATCAAAAACAGTATTGCAGAAAAGGGGGTAACCATAGATGTGGGAGCGGGCTTGCCCGCGAAGAGGCCCGAACACTCACTGAAAAACTCAACCCTGCTTAAACATCTCCTTCGCCCGCTGTTCGATCTGCTCCTGAGTCAGATCCTCTTTGTGCGTGGCCAGAAACCACAGATGCCCATAGGGATCCTTCAAGGTCCCCGAGCGGTCGCCATAAAACTGATCCTTGACCTCGGACACCACCGTGGCACCGGCATCGATGGCCTGTTTAAAGGACTTGTCCACATCATTCACATACAGATGCAGCCCCACGGACGGCGACTGGTCCGGGTTGCTCAATGGGCCCTGATCGCAGGGTGTGCCGAGCATGATCGGACAGTCGCCGATACGCAGTTCGGCGTGACCGATGCCGCCATCGGGCATGGACAGACGCATCACTTCGGTGGCGCCAAAGGCTTTCTTGTAGAAGTCGATGGCTTCGGCAGCTTTCTGAATGCCCAGATAAGGGGTGACGCTGTGATAACCCTCTGGAATAGGTTTTACGCTCATGACGGTTCTCCTTTATTGTGGGGTTAAGGTGTTCCTTCGCCGATTTCCGGTCGATTAACTATAGGTCAGCCTCTTCCCCGCAACCGTGTGCCCGACGAGCAGCATGGCCACGGTTCGGGCAATCTCTTGATCCAATACCCACTATCGAAAGCGTTGATTTCTGCCCTGCAAGGGCCGTGGGTAGCCTGTGTCCATTGCCCCGAACCCGGACACTCGAAAATGAAATCTCTACTCGTGACCTTTTTTCTACTTGGCATCTCCGTTCTCGCCGGATGCGCCAGCCATGTTTCACCGGAGTTGCGGCCCTACACCGCTGAAGAAACCCGGGAACTGGCGCTGGAGGCCCTGAATCGTCGTGGCTTGTCCTTCGACGAGTACCACGCGAAGAAAGCCGAATTGCTCGGCCAGCCGGCAAAAACGTTCAGTTTCGACAAACAAGGCGAGATGAACGCCGAACGCGCAGTACAGCTGCACGGCCGCCCAAGCTGATCGACGACTGTACTGCTCGAACTTTCACGCAACTGTCCGTGGGTTTCCCTCAAGGCGTGCGTTAGGGTCAACACCTGACTTACCCTGATGGACTGCCACCCATGACACTCTCGCTCGACCTTCTGCTGGGCTTTGCCTTGTTTGCCCTTGTCACCTCGATTACTCCGGGTCCGAACAACACCATGTTGCTGGCCTCAGGCGTTAATTTCGGTTTCAACCGCACCATTCCCCACATGCTGGGCGTTACCTGCGGTTTTTTCATACTGGTGGTTGCCGTCGGTTTTGGCTTGGGCGCGGTGTTTCAAACCTATCCACTGCTTTACACCGTGTTGCGCTATGTTGGCGCAGCATATTTGCTGTACCTGGCGTGGAAGATCGCTCATTCCGGGCCGGTAGCCGAGGGTGAACAGGGCGAGGGCAAGCCGATCAGCTATTTGGGCGCGGCAGCCTTTCAATGGGTCAACCCCAAGGCCTGGATCATGGCCATCGGTGCCATCAGCACCTACACGCCAATGCAGGGCTATTTCACCAATGTGATTGTGATAGCCGCGGTGTTCGCCTTGATCAACCTGCCAAGCGTCGGGGTGTGGGCCGGTTGCGGCACGCTGTTGCGCAATGTGCTGCGCGATCGCCGCTGGTTGCGGCTGTTCAACTGGGGTATGGCGTTAATGTTGGTGGCTTCGCTGTATCCGTTATTGCTCGACAGTTTTAGCTGACGCATTGCTTCATCCGGTGGCCTGATGCCTGTTAAGCTCGACTTCAGGAGCGTTCCTACGCACTTTTAAATGAAGTTGTTCTTCTTTAATGGCCTCCGATCAGGTATTGCTGTCGTTCTGAAAATTCGGCGTCGCTCATGAGGCGGCGCTTTGAAACTTCCAGTGACGAGCTTCCTGATCCCGGAACACGCTCTGCGAGTCTTTTATGAATAAACGTCCGTTGTATTTCGACTACGCCGCCACCACACCGGTGGATGAACGGGTCATCAAGGTCATGGTCGAGTGTCTGGGTTTCACCGGTAACTTCGGCAATCCAGCGTCCAGTTCCCACGCCTTCGGCCAACAGGCCCGGCAATCGGTTGAGCAAGCACGGCGCCAGGTCGCCGAATTGGTGGGCGCCCAGGCGCAGCAGATCGTCTGGACTTCCGGCGCCACCGAATCCAACAACCTTGCCCTCAAGGGCGTGGCTCAGGCCCGCGGTGTGTCCGGCGGCCATATCATCACCAGCCAGATCGAACACAAAGCGATTCTCGACACTGCAAAACAGTTGCAGGACGCAGGCGTTGCGGTGACGTATCTGGTGCCCGATGCCGAAGGCTTGATTACTCCGCAAGCAGTCAGCGAAGCGATGCGTGAGGACACCTTTCTGGTGTCGTTGATGCTGGTCAATAACGAGCTGGGCACCGTCAACGACATCCCGGCCATCGGACAGGTGGTGCGTGGTCGCGATGCGTTGTTCCACGTTGATGCGGCCCAGGGCGCGGGCAAAGTGGCGATCGATCTGGCCCGGTGGCCAGTGGATTTGATGTCGTTCTCGGCGCACAAGGTCTACGGCCCCAAAGGCATTGGCGCGCTGTATGTCGGTTCTCGCGCGCAACAGCGTCTGCAGGCGCAGATCCACGGTGGTGGTCACGAGGGCGGGTTGCGTTCCGGCACGCTGGCGACGCACCAGATTGCCGCAATGGGTGCAGCGTTCGCGTTGGCGGCCACCTCGTTCGATGAAGAAAAAGCCACCATCACGCGTTTGCGTGAACGCTTGCTCGAACCGCTGCTGAGCATCCCCGGCGTGCGCCTCAATGGCAGCCCGACCCGGCGCATTCCCCATACGCTGAGCCTGACTTTTAACGAAGGCGAATTCAGTTCCGCGGCGTTGAGCACCTCGATCGCATTTTCCGCGACCTCGGCCTGCAATTCCGCCAGCAATGCGCCGTCCCATGTACTGCTGGCCCTGGGGCATGACGCGCGCTCGGCCAGTCGCACCATTCGCTTGAGCCTGGGGCGTTTCACCACCGAGCAGGATATCGATCAAGCGGTACACCTGATTAAAGCAGCTTGCGCCAGTGCTCCCGCATTCTGGGCAACAGGTCCTTAAGCGCCGACGCCAATCGGCACCGAATAATAATGATGAGTGGTTAGCAGGAGACACGATGAGTACACAGCCTTTGACCAATGGATTGGTACCCCAGCGCCTGGCGCAAACCCGCGAGCTGATGAGCCGGGAGGGCATTCATGCTCTGCTGGTGCCGTCGGCCGACCCGCACCTGTCGGAGTACTTGCCGGGCTATTGGCAGGGGCGGCAGTGGCTGTCGGGTTTTCACGGCTCGGTCGGCACGCTGATTGTCACGCCGGATTTTGCCGGTGTCTGGGCCGATAGCCGCTATTGGGAACAAGCGAGCAAGGAGCTCAAGGGCAGCGGCATCGAACTGGTCAAGCTGCAACCGGGTCAACCCGGCCCGCTCGATTGGCTGGCCGAGCAAACCCCCGAAGGCGGCGTCGTCGCAGTCGATGGCGCGGTGATGGCCGTGGCGTCGGCGCGTACCCTGAGCAGCAAACTCGAAGAACGTGGCGCACGTCTGCGCACCGACATCGATCTGCTGAGTGAAGTCTGGAGTGACCGTCCGAGCCTGCCGAACGAGGCGATCTATCAACATTTGCCGCCTCAGGCGACGGTCAGCCGTGGCGAAAAACTCGCCAAACTGCGTGAGGTACTGAAAGAGCGCGGTGCCGACTGGCACTTCATCGCCACCCTGGATGACATCGCCTGGCTGTTCAACCTGCGCGGTGGCGATGTGTCGTTCAATCCGGTGTTCGTGTCTTTCGCCCTGATCAGCCAGCAGCAGGCCACCTTGTTCGTCGCCCTGAGCAAAGTGAGCGCCGAGCTGCGCGCCATTCTCGAACAGGACGGCGTGACCCTGCGCGATTACAGCGAAGTAACCGCCGCCTTGCGCGCCGTGCCGAGCGGCGAGAGCCTGCAAGTCGATCCGGCGCGGGTCACGGCCGGTCTGCTGGATAACCTGGACAGCGGCGTGAAACTGCTCGAAGGCCTGAACCCGACTACTCTGGCCAAGTCGCAGAAAAGCCTGGCCGACGCCGAGCATATTCGTCGGGCCATGGAGCAGGACGGCGCGGCACTGTGCGAATTCTTCGCCTGGCTGGAAGTGGCCTTGGGGCGTGAGCGCATCACCGAACTGACCATCGACGAACGCCTCACCGCGGCGCGTACCCGGCGTCCGGATTATGTATCGCTGAGTTTCAACACCATTGCCGCGTTTAACGCCAACGGTGCGATGCCGCACTACCACGCCACCGAAGAAGAACACGCGGTGATCGAGGGTGATGGCCTGTTGCTGATCGACTCCGGCGGCCAATACCTGGGCGGTACCACCGACATCACCCGAATGGTGCCGGTGGGTACGCCGACTGACGAGCAGAAGCGCGATTGCACCCGCGTGCTCAAAGGGGTGATTGCACTTTCTCGTGCGCAATTCCCACGAGGCATCCTGTCGCCGTTGCTGGACGCTATTGCCCGCGCACCGATCTGGGCCGAAAGCGTCGATTACGGCCACGGCACCGGTCACGGCGTCGGCTACTTCCTCAATGTTCACGAAGGCCCGCAAGTCATTGCCTATCAAGCCGCGGCGGCACCGCAAACCGCGATGCAGCCGGGCATGATCACGTCCATCGAACCGGGCACTTACCGTCCGGGTCGCTGGGGTGTGCGAATCGAGAATCTGGTATTGAATCGTGAAGCAGGCAAGAGCGAATTCGGTGAGTTCCTGAAATTCGAAACCCTGACCCTGTGCCCGATCGACACCCGTTGCCTGGAACCGTCGCTGCTGACCGAAGACGAAAAGCAGTGGTTCAACGCTTATCACGCTGAGGTGCGTGAACGCTTGAGCCCGTTGCTCGATGGCGCGGCCCTTGAGTGGTTGAACACCCGAACCGCGGCTATTTGAGTGGCTTGAGTTCAGGCGCTGTTTCCAGCGCCTGGCTCATCTCTGGCTATTGCGCACGCAGGGCTTCGAGGACGAAGTCCAGTCGATCCTGGCCGAAGAACAGCTGATTTCCGATGAACATGCTCGGCGCTCCGAACACGCCGCGTTGTACCGCGTTTTCGGTGTTTTCCTTGAGGGCGGCTTTGACGCCCTCATCGGCCGTCAGCGCCAGCACCTCGTTCGGGTCGAAACCGTTTTGCGTCAGCACGACCGCGACGGTCGCCGGGTCATCGAGACTGCGTCCTTCAACCCAAAGGGCATGAAACAGGCAATCGATAAACGCCTGAAAGCGTTCGGGATGACGCAGTTGCATACCCGTGACAGCGCGCATCAGCATCAGGGTGTTGATGGGGAAGTTAGGGTTGAACTTCAGCGGTACGCCATAGCGTTTGGCATAGCGGTCCAGATCCTGAAACATGTAGCGACCCTTTGCCGGTACGGTGATAGGGGAAGCATTGCCGGTAGCTTTGAAGACACCACCCAGTAACATCGGTCTGTAGATCAGCTGGCTATCGGTCTGTTTGCAGATATTCGGCAGTTGGGTATAGGCCAGGTAAGTGGCGGGGCTGCCGAGGTCGAAAAAGAACTCCACAGTTTTGCTCATGATCGATGTGCTCTTCTTATTTTTGTTGGGGTGGGTTCACCAGCGTTCGTTCCAGGGGCGCAGATCCAGCTCGAAGGTCCAGGCGTCCCGTGGCTGGCTGTGCAGGTACCAATAGTTGTCGGCGATGTGCTCGGGATCGAGAATGCCGTCCTGATCCTTGGTCGCGTATTTTTCCGGAAAATTGTCGCGGATAAAGTCGGTATCGATGGCGCCATCAACCACGACGTGGGCGACGTGGATGTTCATCGGTCCCAGTTCGCGGGCCATGCTTTGCGCCAAGGCGCGAATCCCGTGCTTGGCACCGGCGAAGGCGGCGAAACCTGCGGCGCCGCGCAAGCCGGCAGTAGCGCCGGTGAACAAGATCGTGCCCCGTTGGCGGGTGACCATGCGCTTGGCCACTTCACGGGCGTTGAGAAACCCTGAGAAACAGGCCATTTCCCAAATCTTGAAATACTTGCGAGCGGTTTCTTCGAGGATACTGCACGGCACATTGGCGCCGATATTGAAGACAAACGCTTCGATGGGACCGATTTCGGTTTCGATCTGCTCAATAAGCGCAAACACGTCCTCTTCTTTTCGCGCATCGCAGGCAAAACCGTGAGCTTCACCGCCGCTGGCCGTTATGGCATCTACCAGTGGCTGGAGTTTGTCTGCGCTACGACGCGTGACGCAGGCGACGAAACCTTCCTGGGCAAAACGTTTGGCGATGGCTCCGCCGGTGGCATCGCCTGCGCCGACGACCAATACGATTTTCCTGTTATTGATAGCGGTGGTCATGAATATCGCCCTTTGCTGAACGGTCATTGACTGACAAACGTTAGCAGCATCCGGGCGAAGCGCCTGTCGGGCCACGCAAACCCGATAGGAGGAGGTTACTTGCAGATGACGATCATGCTGCGACTGGTGTAGCCAGCCGGATTGAGGCCGAACGGATAGTCACCGGGCTCTTCCACCGCATCCCCTGACTTGGCGATAACCTTGTAACCCTTGGGCGCGCACGAATTGGCGGCGCTGGTGTAGCACTTGTCCCACGAGGACGAGAGCCCCGAACAGTTGATATGCAGTCCTTTCTTGCCGTGTTTCATCTGGGGTTTCGAGGTCGCCGCGCAGCCTGCAATTGCAAGTACGGCGATCAGTATCAAAATTCGTTTCATTGCTGTCCTTAATCGCGGCCCCGGATCTGCGCCTGGGTCTGCCTGCATTCGCTTTTGCTTGAAGCGTTCTGATATCCCTATCTGAAAAAATCCATGTCTGACACTGAGTTACGTGGCCTAAACATGGCCTAATTGAGCGGCAAATACCAGACCTTCGTCAAATCTCGTTTCAATCCGCTGCGACCACAGGCTTTGCGGTGCTCCCCATGGTCATGGTCGCGCCGACAGAAGCCAGAATGATGCACAGGATAGCCATCCACTGTGACAGGGAAAGGTATTCCTGGAGGAACAACAGACCGGACAGCGCGCCGATCGCAGGTTCGATGCTCATCAACGTACCGAAGGTCCGGGCTGGAATCCGTGTGAGGGCGACCATCTCCAAGGTATAGGGCAGGGCGGTGGACAGAATGGCGACGCCGATGGCCACGGGAATCAACGACGGTGTCAGTAACGCGGCGCCAGCGTGGACAATGCCGATGGGGGCTACGAACAGGGCGGCAATCATCACGCCCAATGCTGCGGTCTGCACCCCATTATCAGCACCGGCCTTCTGGCCGAACAGTATGTACAACGCCCAGCAGACACCAGCACCCAGGGCATAACCTGCGCCGACTAGATCGATGCCCGCGCTCGTGGCGCCTATTGGGATCAATAGCAGTAAACCCAAGGCTGCCAGAGCGATCCACAGAAAATCGATCGCTCGACGTGAAGCATAAATTGCGACTGCCAATGGGCCAGTGAACTCCAGGGCTACGGCGATACCCAGAGGGACAGTGCGCAAGGACATATAGAAGAGGAAATTCATGCCGCCCAACGCCATTCCGTAAACGATAACGGTGCGCAGGGATTTCGCGGTGAGCTTCGCTCGCCATGGGCGCAATATCAGTAGCATGATCACACTGGCAAAGATCAGTCGCAGGGTGGTCGTTCCTTGAGCACCGATAACCGGGAACATGCTTTTGGCCAGGGAGGCTCCGGACTGGATCGATGCCATGGCTATCAAGAGCAGGCCAACCGAGAACAGAGTCGAGGCAAGACTGCGGGGGTGGTCATTCATTGCGTGGCATCGTCCGAAGTAGCAAGCGAGAGTATTGTTTTATGTGTTGGGCAATATACTGCGCATTCGTTGCAGGTGCATCTATATATAAGCAGCGATTTTGAACATCCTGATAGAAAAATCAAATCAGGGGTTGACGGCAGATTCTGGAAGTCTATAATTCGCCCCACTTCCGGCGCAGTCGAAACGGAAAACTCCTTGGTAAACAATGAGTTATGCAGTTTTCGGCAGTGGTTACGCTTCAGTTCATCGAAGCCAGAAGGAGTTGGTAAGGCAGTGTGTTATTGCCTTATTGACGGTTCGATCTTCTCGGTCGAAAGCGGAGAAAAAGAGGTGTTGACAGCAGCGAGTAACGCTGTAGAATTCGCCTCCCGCTAACGAGAGATCGAAGGCGCAAGTGGTTGAAGTTACAAAGGAAACTTTGAAAGCTTCTGAAAATAATCACTTGACAGCAACAGAGGCTGCTGTAGAATGCGCGCCTCGGTTGAGACGAAAGCTCTTAACCAACCGCTCTTTAACAACTGAATCAAGCAATTCGTGTGGGTGCTTGTGGAGTCAGACTGATAGTCAACAAGATTACCAGCATCACAAGTTACTCCGCGAGAAATCAAAGATGTAACCAACGATTGCTGAGCCAAGTTTAGGGTTTCTTAAAAACCCAAAGATGTTTGAACTGAAGAGTTTGATCATGGCTCAGATTGAACGCT
>NZ_JAKLSP010000061.1:0-8535 GCF_022014505.1 Pseudomonas sp. PGPR40
CAACCATCGCCGTTGCCACACAGCCTCGAATAACCTGCCGCCAGCCCTTTTTGAAGAGCGGGCGGCCTAATACTCCTACAGAGCGGTCCAAAAAAACTGGACCACAACAGGCTTGCCCGCGAAGGCGGCCTCATTGGCAACGCAAATCCCGGAACTGTCATCAACCTCGACTAGGCTCTGCAGGTTCATCCCTCCGAGCGCCCCCCATGTTCAAAGGCTTGTCCCTGATTTTCATGCTGCTGCTCAGCCTCGCGGCCCAAGCCGAAAACTGGCCGGCCGAGCAATGGCTGCCCGGCCCGAAAGTCACCGGCCCGGCACTTCAAGCCCTGGAAAACTACGCTTTTCCGCCCCGCGACGATGCCACTCACCAAGGCATTCGCACCGATGCCTTGCTGGTGATCCGCGACGGCCAACTCGTCTACGAACGCTACGCCGGCCCGACCACTGCTGAAACCCCGCACCTGACTTGGTCGATCAGCAAAAGCCTGATGGGCGCCGTGCTCGGTGTGGCCTACGGCGAAGGCCTGTTCAAACTCCAGGATCTGGTACAGAAGTTCTATCCACCGCTGGAAAAACACCCCGCCATGACCATGGCCGACCTGCTGCACTGGGCCTCGGGCCTGGACTGGCAGGAAGACTATGAATACGCACCGTTGAAGTCCTCGGTGGTGGCCATGCTCTACACCCGTGGTCACCGCGACATGGCCGCCTTCACCGCCAACCACGACGAATACGCCAAACCCGGTCAGGCATTCCGTTACTCCAGCGGCGACAGCAACCTGCTGTCCGCCGCGCTGAAAACCATCGTCGGCCCGGCCCGTTATCCGGATTATCCATGGACCGCACTGTTCGAGCCCTTGGGGATTCGCAGTGCGGTGTGGGAGGCGGATGCCACGGGCACGTTTGTCGCCTCGTCCTACGCCTACCTCACTGCCCGCGATCTGGCGCGGGTCGGCCTGTTGATGGCGCGCGATGGTCGTTGGCGGGAGCGGCAACTGCTGCCCAAGGATTGGGTCGACTTCAGCCGTGAGCCTTTCGCCCGCTATCAAGCCAACCAGGATGAAGCAGTGCCCGGCGGGCATTGGTGGCTCAATCGCGCAATGGACGGAGCGACCCAACCCTGGCCCGACGCCCCCGCTGACACCTTCGCCGCGCTGGGCCATTGGGGCCAGGCGATGTACGTGATTCCCAGCGAAAACCTGGTGATCGTGCGCTACGGCGATGATCGCGATGGGGGTTATCGGCACAACGAATTGCTCAGACTCGCGCTCAAGACGTTTGCCATGAAGGTGCAGCCATGAGCCATCACCGTTTTATTCGGCGTCGGCCGTTCAGCACGCTGTCGCTGGTGCTGCTGATTGCCTTGCTTGGCTGGTTCTGGCAGGAGCGTGTGGCGCTGTGGGCCTTCCCCGACATCATCAGTGCCTACACCGCCAAGGAATATTGCTCGTGCCGGTATGTGCTGAATAATTCGGCCGAGTATTGCCAGGGTTATGTGAAGCAGTATTTGTCCACCAGCGGTTTCGTCGATGACGCCGCGAGCAAGCGCGTGATGGTGGGTGGCATGGGGCGCAGCAATAGCGCTGTTTGGGTTGGCGAACGCCAAGGCTGTCGCCTGCAACCCTGACAGTGGTCAGTTTTTTGTGGCGAGGGAGCTTGTCGGAACGCCGCACCGTCCCGCTCGGCTGCGCAGCAGTCGTAATGCCAGCGGCCGAGGTCTGACTGGAAGAGCTCATCTCTGATTTTGGGAGCGCTTCGCACTCCAGCGGGAGCAAGCTCCCTCGCCACAAAGGGTGGGTTGGAGTAACAGAAAGTTTGCAACCTGTCTCAGGCCAGTTAAGGTTCGCTCAGGTTTATCTGCCCCCGAGTTTCTATGTTCAAGCGGTCCTTCTCTAAAACCCTCGCTTTCCTGCTGCTGGCCGGTGTCACCGTGTCGGCCCAGGCCAATTGGTACTTGGACGGCGAGTCCTCGCGGCTGTCGTTCATCAGCACTAAAAACGCCAACATTTCCGAAGTGCAACGCTTTCTGGTGCTGCACGGCAAGGTCGATCCCAAGGGCTTGGCACAAGTGGAGGTCGAGCTGGAATCGGTCAACAGCGGTATTCCGTTGCGTGACGAACGCATGCGCAACGAACTGTTCGAGATCCAGACGTTTCCCGAAGCCCTGATCACCACGCAAATCGATCTGCGGCCGATCAACGACCTGGCGCCCGGTGCGCAGCTGGAGTTGCGTTTGCCGCTGACCGTCAACCTGCACGGCAAACAACACCAATACAACGCCGAACTGCTGGCGACCCGTCTCGATGACCGGCGCTTTCAAGTGGTGACTCTCGAACCTTTGGTGATCAGCGCTGAAGATTTCGGCTTGGCCCCGGGTCTGGAAAGCTTGCGCAAGGTTGCCGGTTTATCGGCCATCAGTCTGTCGGTGCCGGTGGGTGCGGTGCTGATTTTCACGGCGCGCTGAGATGCGCGGCGCAATTTTCCCGTGGCGTGACGGCAACCGCTTTGAACTGCTGATCGACGGCCCGCAGTTTTTTCCGCGAATGCTGGTGGCGATTGCCCGCGCTGAAGAACAAGTCGAACTGGAACTGTACCTGGTGGAGGCGGGAGCTTGTGCCGAGGCCATGGTTCAGGCGCTCGTCCAGGCGGCCGAGCGCGGTGTGCGGGTGCGCTGCCTGTTCGATGATTACGGTAGCCTGGCCTTCACCCTGACCTTGCGTCAGCGCCTGATGGCCGCCGGCGTCGAGTTGCGTTTCTACAATCGCCTGAGCTGGCGCCGCTGGGTAGGCAACTTTTATCGCGATCACCGCAAGCTGCTGCTGGTGGATCAATGCCTGGCGGTGGTCGGCGGCACCGGAGTCACTGATGAGTTCTGGACACCGGGCGAAGACACCAGCGAATGGCACGAAGTGATGGTGGAAATCATCGGTCCACTGGTACTCGACTGGCAGTTGCTGTTCGACCGCCAATGGATCGCCAACCGCCATCGACGCGCCTGGAAACCCACTGCGCACTTCGGTTTGCCGCGCTTGCCGCGAGTGCCGGCCATGGGCGAGGGCATGGGTCGGGTCGCTTATGCCGACGCCCGCCAACACCGCGACATTCTGCAATCGCTGACTCGCGCGCTGAACAGCGGCCAGCGCCGAATCTGGCTGGCCACGCCGTATTTCCTGCCGACCTGGAAAGTCCGCCGCTCACTGCGTCGGGCGGCGGCGCGTGGCCTGGATGTGCGTCTGCTGCTGACCGGACCGCGCACCGATCACCCGTCGGTGCGCTACGCCGGGCATCGCTACTACCCGCGTCTGCTTAGGTCCGGGGTGAAAATCTTCGAATACCAGCCGTGCTTCCTGCATCTGAAAATGGTGTTGATCGATGATTGGGTGAGCATCGGCTCGTGCAACTTCGATCACTGGAATTTGCGTTTCAATCTGGAGGCCAACCTGGAAGCTCTGGACGCCGGACTGACCCGGGCGGTAGTGGCGAGTTTCGAGAATGACTTTGCCCTGAGCCAGGAAGTCAGTATCGAGGCATGGAAGCGCCGGCCGTTGTGGCGGCGGGTCAAGCAAAGGGTGTGGGGGTGGGTGGATCGGCTGGTGGTGAATCTGCTGGATCGACGGGGGTAGTCGTTCAGATCGTTCCCACGCTCTGCGTGGGAATGCAGCCCGTGACGCTCCGCGTCACTGGACGCGGAGCGTCCCTTGAGGCATTCCCACGCAGAGCGTGGGAACGATCAGTTCGTGCGCGGGATTACAGCAACTCAAAGCTCTGCTGCGTCACGTCCTGGGAGTCCAGGCCGATCTGCACGTTGAACTTGCCCGGTTCCGCGGCGTACTTGAGCTGGGCGTTGTAGAACTTCAGGTCATCCTCGGTGATGGTGAAGTGCACGACTTTCTGTTCGCCGGCCTTGACCATTACTTTCTGGAAGTTTTTCAGTTCCTTGACCGGGCGGATCATCGAACCGGTCACGTCCTGGATGTACAGCTGCACCACTGTTTCGCCGTCACGCTTGCCGGTGTTCTTCACCACGACGCTGGCGTCGAGCTTGCCGGTCTTGTTCAGTGTGGTCGACGACAGGGCCATGTCGGTCAGGCTGAAGTTGGTGTAGCTCAGGCCGAAGCCGAACGGGAACAATGGCCCGGTGGTGTCTTCGAAATACTGCGAGGTGTAGTTGCCCGGTTTGCCCGGAGTGAACGGCCGGCCAATGCTCAGGTGGTTGTAGTAGGTCGGAATCTGACCTACCGAGCGAGGGACGCTGATCGGCAGTTTGCCCGACGGGTTGTAGTCGCCGAACAGCACGTCAGCGATGGCATTGCCGCCTTCGGTGCCGCTGAACCAGGTTTCCAGAATCGCGTCAGCCTGCTCGTTCTCTTCGAGAATCGACAGCGGACGGCCATTCATCAACACCAGCACCAGCGGTTTGCCGGTGGCTTTCAACGCCTTGATCAGCTCGCGCTGGGCGGCCGGGATGTTCAGGTCGGTGCGGCTCGACGATTCGTGGGACATGCCACGGGATTCGCCCACCGCTGCCACCACCACATCCGCTTGTTTGGCAGCCTTGACCGCTTCATCGATCAACACATTGGCCGAGCGCGGATCATCCACCACTTCCGGTGCATCGAAGTTGAGAAAGTTCAGGTAATCGAGGATTTTCTTGTCGCTGGTGATGTTCGCGCCACGGGCGTAGATCAGCGTCGACTGCGCGCCAAGCGCATTGGTCATGCCGTCGAACAAAGTCACCGATTGCTCGGGACGGCCAGCCGCGGCCCAACTGCCCATCATGTCGATCGGCGCCTTGGCCAGTGGACCGACCAGCGCGATTTTCGCGGTTTTCTTCAGCGGCAGGGTATCGCCCTGGTTCTTCAGCAACACCAGGCTTCGACGCGCCACATCACGGGCCTCGGCGCGGTGCAGACGGCTTTCGGCGTAGGTGTCGGCCGGGTCATCCTCGGCCTTGCCGATGCGCAGGTACGGGTCCTTGAACAGGCCCATGTCGTACTTGGCGGCGAGCACTTCACGCACGGCGTTGTCGATGTCTTTCTGTTCGATTTCGCCGGCCTTCAGCAGCCCTGGCAGTTCTTTGCCATAGAGGGTGTCGTTCATGCTCATGTCGATGCCGGCCTTGATCGCCAGCTTCGCGGCTTCGCGACCGTCAGCGGCGACGCCGTGCTTGATCAGCTCGAAAATCGCCCCGTGATCGCTGACCGCCAAGCCCTTGAAGCCCCATTCCTTGCGCAGCAGGTCGTTCATCAGCCAGGTGTTGGCGGTGGCCGGCACGCCGTTGATCGAGTTCAGCGCCACCATCACCCCGCCGGCACCGGCGTCAATCGCCGCGCGGTACGGTGGCAGGTAGTCCTGGTACATCTTGACCGGGCTCATGTCGACGACGTTGTAGTCGCGACCGCCCTCTACTGCGCCGTACAAGGCAAAATGCTTGACGCTGGCCATGATGCTGTCGGCTGCGTTCGCCCCGGTGCCCTGAAAGGCTTTGACCATCACACCGGCGATCCGCGAAACCAGGTAGGTGTCTTCGCCGAAGCCTTCGGACGTGCGGCCCCAGCGTGGGTCGCGGGAGATATCGACCATTGGCGCGAAGGTGATGTCGAGGCTATCAGCCGCCGCTTCCTGGGCGGCGATGCGCCCGGAGCGACCGATGGCGTCCATGTCCCAGCTCGAGGCCAGGGCCAGAGGGATCGGGAAAATGGTCCGGTGGCCGTGGATCACGTCATAGGCGAAGAACATCGGGATCTTCAACCGGCTGCGCATGGCCGCGTCCTGCATCGGACGGTTTTCGGCGCGGGTGATCGAGTTGAAGGTGCCGCCGATATTGCCGGCCGCGATCTCCTTGCGGATCATCTCCCGCGGCATTTCCGGGCCGATGCTGATCAGGCGTAACTGGCCGATCTTTTCATCGAGGGTCATTTGCTTCATCAGATCGCTGATGAAGGCATCCTTATTTTCTATAGGTGCGGGCGTCGTGGCGGCCAATACGGTATGACTGGCCAGGCTGACGAACAGGCCCAGCAAACACAGCTTCTTCATGAATGGTTTTCTCAAAAGCCTGAACGGCTGTGAATACGCGCCGGTCAGCCAAAATTTAGGGAGCGACTATTGTTGTTCAGGTAATGCGGCACATTTGCCCAGTGTGTCAGCGCTGGGGGGCATCTTTTAGCCCATTGGCTCGATGCAATCCAGTGGCGGCGCAGATTATGCCCCAAGAGCGGGTTCAGCGTTCGCAGGTTGTTTCATCAACGGCATAGGCAAGGGAGCATCAACCAGATGAATGTACGACATCACTATCGGTCGAGCCTGCAGGTTGCAGCCTTGATATGGCTGACAACATTGCTGGCCGGCTGCGGCATCAACACGATCCCGACCCTTGACGAACAGGCCAAGGCTGCCTGGGGCCAGGTGCAGAATCAGTACCAGCGCCGCGCCGACCTGATCCCCAATCTGGTCGAAACCGTCAAGGGTTATGCCCGGCATGAGCAAGAAACCCTGACCGCGGTGATCGAAGCCCGCGCCAAGGCCACGTCGATTCAGGTAGATGCCAGCACGCTGGATAATCCGGAGAAGCTCAAGCAGTACGAGCAGGCGCAGAATCAGCTGACCGGCGCGCTGAGTCGGTTGATGGTGGTGTCCGAGCGCTATCCGGACCTCAAGGCCAACCAGAACTTCCTCGCGCTGCAATCGCAACTCGAAGGCACCGAGAACCGCATCGCCGTGGCCCGCCGCGATTTCATTCTCGCGGTGCAGAAATACAATACCGAGCTTCGCACGTTCCCCGGTCGTCTGTGGCACACCGTGATGTACAGCGATTTGCCGATCCGCGAAACCTTCGAGGCCACCAGCCCCGATGCCGAGAAAGCGCCTGAAGTGAAGTTCCAGTAAGCGCCGGACCGGCCTTCAAGTGCCAACACGGGTGAGGTTGCCAATGCGCGTATTGAAAATGGGCCTGGTGCTGATGCTCTGGGTGTTTGCCCTGACGGCTCGGGCCGAATTGAAGTTCCCGGAGTTGACCGGGCGGGTGGTGGACAACGCCCGGATGATCGAGCCTGCAGTGCGCGAGCAGCTGACGCAACAGCTCAACGCCCATGAAAAAACCACCGGCGAGCAAGTGGTGGTGGTCACATTGCCGGACTTGCAAGGCACCGACATCGCCGATTTTGGTTATCAGTTGGGACGCCACTGGGGTATCGGCCAGAAGGACAAGAACAACGGCGCGCTGCTGATCGTCGCGCGTGACGAGCGCAAGCTGCGGATCGAAGTGGGTTATGGCCTGGAAGAGCGCCTGACCGATGCGCAGAGTTCGGTGATCATTAATCAGGTGATCACACCTGCGTTCAAGGCCGGTAACTTCAGCAAGGGCATCAGCGATGGCGTTGCGGCGATGTTGGTGGTGCTGGGCGGCAATCCACTGGACCAGCCGTCGACGGTGTATGAATCGGGCGGTGATCAGGAGAGTGATTTCGTTGGGCGGCCTCCGGGGTTTTTCGTGTTCCTGGTGATGCTGTTTATCCTGACGATCTTCCTCGGGCAGATGTTCGGTATTCTGCCCAGCGGGGGAGGCCGTGGCGGCTCGGGAGGCGGGTTCGGCGGCGGAGGTTTTGGCGGTGGCGGCGGGGGCTTCAGCGGCGGCGGGGGCAGTTTCGGCGGTGGCGGTTCATCGGGCGGTTGGTGATAGGTAAAAACAACAATAGCGAGCAGGCATTCATAACCATGGCATTACTGACTGAACACGAACAACGCAAAGTCGCCGAGGCGATTGCCCGGGTCGAGCGCGATACCGATGCCGAACTGGTCACGGTGCTGGCGGCCCGCGCCGACGATTACGCGTACATTCCGCTGCTCTGGGCCAGTCTGCTGGCGCTGGTGGTGCCGGGGATCGTGCATTACCTCACGGGCTGGCTGACCATGCACAGCCTGTTGCTGGTGCAATGGTTCAGTTTCATCGTGCTGTGCCTGGTGTTCCGGATTCCGAAAGTCACCACGCGCCTGATCCCGCGCTCGGTGCGTCACTGGCGCGCATCGAACCTGGCGCGTCGGCAGTTCCTGGAGCAAAACCTGCACCACACCGTGGGCAGCACCGGCATGCTTATTTTTGTCTCCGAGGCCGAGCGCTACGTGGAGATTCTGGTGGATGAAGGGATTTCCAAACGGCTGGACAACAAGAACTGGGATCTGATTGTGGCGGCGTTTACGCAGCAGGTGAAACAGGGGCAGACGTTGCAGGGTTTTTTGACGTGCATCGAGGCATGCGGCGAGTTGCTTAAAGTGCATGTGCCGGTGACCCATGTGAGGAATGAATTGCCGAATCGGTTGGTGGTGTTGGGCTGATTTCACTTCCGGAATTGACACCGCTCTCTGTGGCGAGGGGGCTTGCCCTAAGCCAGTCAGTTAAGCCGCGAAACCCTGTAGATACTCTGTTCACGGTCAAGCTTTCGCGAGATGTTTTTCGCTGAAAAGCTTGGCCGTATCAAATTCCTCTCCAGAACGCATGCACGCCCATAACCCGGTCAGGTATTTACGCATCACCGC
>NZ_JAKLSP010000062.1:0-7627 GCF_022014505.1 Pseudomonas sp. PGPR40
ATTACAACCATCGCCGTTGCCACACAGCCTCGAATAACCTGCCGCCAGCCCTTTTTGAAGAGCGGGCGGCCTAATACTCCTACAGAGCGGTCCAAAAAAACTGGACCACAACAGGCTTGCCCGCGAAAGGGCCATCAGCCCCACCACAAGACTTACTGCGCCAAAACCCGTGGGAAATCCCCGCTTTCACCGCATTTTTTTGTAGGAAAAAGGCTTGCCTGCAATAAACAAAAACCCGCTCTTTCTGACACTACTTATCCCCTGTGGCGAGGGAGCTTGCTCCCGTTGGGGCGCGTAGCGGCCCTGAAATCTACAACCATATTCCTCCAGAAACACCGCATTTTCCGGCTTTACGGCTGCTGCGCAACCGAACGGGGGAAAGCCCCCTCGCCACAGGATCGGATAGGCAAACTACCTACAAACACCAAACAAATCTGCCCAATCAACACGCAGTTACTCATTCCTACATCCAGAAATACCTTGTTGCCAGCGCTTACATCCATCCCTACCATCCACGTCAACGGGCACAGCGGAGCTGTCCAACAAAACCCGAATTCAAGGAACCAGAATGACCCAGCGCATCCATCGCAGCATCGACACCCCACTTCGATCAGGCCTGAACCGGGATGAATTGTGGGAGGGCCACGACAAAGGCTTGATCAAATGCTGGGAAATCGGCCGCCAACGCGCCGCCCGCTTCCCCGACCTCGCCCAACAATGCCTCACCGGCGAACTTCCGGTGCTGGGCTGGAAAGGTGGCGTCAGCCGCAGCCTGAAGAAACTCGAAAAATACGGATCCCTCAAATACCTTGCCGAATGGCAGGGGTTGCGCGGGGAAGATCTGGATATTGATCTGAGTGCAGAACGGGCGTTGACCTGTTCCAGGACCAAAATGGTCGTGACGTTTACGCCGGACCGGTCGAAGTATTTCAATCAGGTGGCGGACGTGGAGGTCTGAGGATAAGGCTCCGAGGCGCCCGTCAAGGCATTACTGGATTTGCTGGAGGGCTGACGGAAAACCTCTCGCGATAAGCCTGCGGTGTCACACCCATGGCCCGCAGAAAACTGCGGCGCAAGGTTTCTTCACTGCCAAACCCGCATTGCACCGCGACCCGTTTGATCGGCACACCGGTGTCGCTGAGCAGCCGTCGCGCGGTCTCGACCCGAATCAGTTCGATGGCCCGCGCCGGGGTCTGGCCGGTGTCGGCGCGGTAGTGACGGACGAAGCTGCGCTCGCTCATGCCGGCCTGCAGGGCCAAGCTCGGGATACCGAGGTCCTTGGTGAGGTTTTCGCTGATCCAGGCGTGAAGTTCGTCAAAGCGGTTGCCTTCCTTTTGCAGGGATAGGGTCACGCTGAACTGCGACTGGCCTCCCGGACGCTTGAGAAACACCACCAGTTGCCGGGCGACTTCCAGGGCCATGGTTCGCCCTAGATCTTCTTCGACCATCGCCAGGGCCAGGTCAATGCCCGCGGTAACCCCGGCGGAGGTCCAGACCGGGCCGTCGTTGATGAAGATCGGGTTGGGTTCGACCTGTAGTTTGGGATGCTGGTGCGCCAATTGTTCGCAACGGGTCCAGTGCGTCACCACCCGCCGACCGTCGAGCCAACCGCTGGCCGCCAGCAAAAACGCCCCGGTACACACCGACGCCACCCGCCGGCATTGCATCGCGTGCTCACGCACCCACGTCACCTGCGACTGGTCTTTTGCCGCCGCGTAAACGCCCCAGCCACCGGCAATGATCAAAGTGTCGCTGCCCTGTTCCGGCAGCGGCTCAGCCAACAACGCCAACCCCGCCGATGACATCACCGCCCCGCCACCGCTGGCAATCACCGACGGCGCATAGGGCGGCGGCAAACCTTGCTGGCGAGCAATGTCGTTGGCCGAGGCGAACACCTGCAACGGCCCGGTGACGTCGAGCAGTTGCACGTTGGCAAAGGCCAGCACATGAATGGTTTTCGGGTTGTTCGGCATGCTTGGCGTAATTCGTGGGGTTATTGGCGTATGCGCCAGATCCTACGAGCCTACAGTGAAGCCGTCCACCCTAACCAGGAGAAAAAACGCCATGAAGTTGCAGATCGGTTTTCTGTTGTTTCCACAGGTTCAACAACTGGACCTGACCGGCCCTTATGACGTACTGGCCTCGTTGCCGGACGTGAAAGTGCATCTGATCTGGAAAGATCTGGTCCCGATCACCGCGAGCACCGGGCTGGCATTGAAGCCGACCATCACCTTCGACGATTGCCCGCCGCTGGATGTGATCTGCATTCCCGGTGGCGGCGGTGTCGGACCATTGATGGAGGATGACCATACCCTGGCCTTCATCAAGGCTCAGGCCGCCACGGCACGGTATGTCACTTCGGTCTGCACCGGCGCGCTGGTGCTTGGCGCGGCAGGATTGCTCAAGGGCAAACGCGCCACCACGCACTGGGCGTATCACGAATTGCTCGGGGTTTTGGGAGCGATCCCGGTGAAGGATCGGGTGGTACGTGACGACAACCTGTTGACCGGTGGCGGGATCACCGCGGGCATCGACTTTGCCCTGACTCTGGCCGCTGAATTGTTCGATAAGGACACGGCGCAACTGGTGCAGTTGCAGCTGGAATACGCTCCGGCGCCACCCTTTGCTTCGGGAAGTCCCGAGACGGCGCCAGCCAGCGTGCTGGACGAAGCCCGGAAACGCGCTGCCGGATCGTTGAAATTACGCTCGGAAATCACCGAACGTGCAGCGGCGAAACTCGCCCTTCAGTGAAAAAAAATGGCTGCGGGAGCTATCGCCCCCCGCAGCCAGTTACTCAGGGCCGGAAAATCCGTTGCCAGTGATGTGGCTTGCCAGTGGTTCAAGTCCTGCTGCCCCCGGATAATTTTCTGCTGCGCCAGGTCAACCGCAATCTGCGCCCATAAACAAGTGCAGCGGCGGCTCGCTGACATTGGCCGCCTGGATGATTGCCACGGCAATCTTGTCCGGGTCACCGGCCTGCTGGCCATTGCAATATCAGAAGCAATTGCGCTTGCAGGAAGCGCGGCGGCGGCTGTTGTCGGAGAGCAGCGACGTGTCGTCCATCGGCTACAAAATGGGCTACGAAAGCTCTTTGCAGTTGAGCCGTGAATGCAGCCGTCTGTTTGGCACCTCCCGAGCAAGGACCTCGCCCGGCTGCGCGTTCAGGCGATCTAGAGATTTTTCACGCAAACGAAACTGAAAAACCGCGGAGTCTGATTCTGCGACTGCTGCGCAGTCGAACGCAGCCTTCGACAGCTGCTACAAGGGATCGGGTTTCAGTTTTCTGAAGACGAAAAAAAACCCGCCGAAGCGGGTTTTTCCCAAGACCATATCGACTCCCTGTCGGCAGCGATCCTTGCTATGGTCGATCATCCATGACCCTGAAGCACTTCCTGTGCTTCAGTTGATGGAGCTAGATTACCCTTGGGATCCAATCTGCAATAGAAGACATAGCTACTACCGCGTGTAAGACATTCGCCATAGCCACCCTCCAAAAAACCCTTGGACGAGTCAGCCGTCATGCGCTGAAGCGCCGAGTTTCGTGGCCTGCAGCCATCAACCTCCCTGACGCTCATGGGTCTTGGTACTTGTTTCCAGAAATTGTTCGATATTGCTCATTTGTTCATCCCAACCCCGGCTGTCCATGCGGAACGCCTTGAGCCTGCGCGACTGAGGGATGTGATCGAAACCGGACTCGACGACCGTCAACAACGTGCCGTCGTCCATATCCTGGAGTTCGAACTTCACCAGCGTGGTGGGCTCCTGGGAGTAATCGGTATCGGGTTCGACTGCATACGGGTGCCAGCGAAACGAAAACACCCGCTCCGGCTCGACTCGCTCCACCAGCACATTCCACAACAAGTGCTCATAACCAGGATAAGTAATCTGCCCCTGGGTCCACTCGCCGGCGACAAAGCGCTTACCTTCGAGTGCCACGCCGAACCATTGCCCAAAGGCTTCGGCATTGGCCAGCACACGCCAGACCTGCGAGCGCGGCACCTTGAGCAGGATTTTCCTTTCGATGCGATCTGATGCTGGGTTCATAAGTCACCTCCTGTATTGAACAGTAGGCCTGTAAAGACCATAAGACCAACCTAAAAGTTGTATCAAACAGGTGTCGCAATCACCCGTACCTGAAATATTCGGCCTCAGTTTTTGCCATAAGTTCTGGTTTGAAGGGGAAGTCAGCGGGCTGAAACTGCTAACGTTTGCAGCGAGGTGGAACCCTTACAAGGAAGATTCATGCAGCCTTCACTCACGGAACGTTATCGCGCAACCCTGCTGGGGCTTGCTTGTGGGGATGCTGTCGGCACCCATGCCGAATTCCAGCCACGCGGCTCGTTCAAGCCCTTGACCGACATGATTGGCGGCGGCCCGTTCAATCTGAAGCCAGGGCAATGGACCGATGACACCTCCATGGCACTTTGCCTGGCCGAAAGTCTGCTGAACAAAACCGGTTTTGATGCGGCCGACCAAATGGGTCGTTACCTCAATTGGTGGCAATGGGGTTACCTGAGTTCAACTGGCGAATGCTTCGACATAGGTATGACCGTCCGTGAAGCGCTGGCTCGTTATCAGGAAACCGGTCAGCCATTCGCGGGATCCACCGATCCCTATACGGCCGGTAACGGCTCGCTAATGCGGTTAGCACCAATAGTGTTGTACTACTTTCCCGACCCCGACCGGATAAGGAGGTTTTCCGCAGACAGCTCGCGCACTACCCATGCGGCGCCGGAGGCACTTGAATGCTGTCAGTTGCTTGCCGATCTGATCCGCAAGGCATTGCAAGGAGCGTCCAAGCCGGATTTGCAGAGCCTGCCAGAGACGACGTTCGTGGAACCAAAGGTCGCGAGCATCGCTCGCGGCGATTACCTCGGCAAATCCAAAGACGATATTCGCGGTACCGGTTACTGCGTTGCATCACTGGAAGCAGCCTTGTGGTGCTTTCACCACACTGACAGTTTTGAAGCCGCCGTCCTCGAAGCCGCGAACCTGGGCGACGACGCCGATACCACTGCCGCCATCGTCGGCCAGTTGGCCGGGGCTCACTACGGTGTGCAGGCTATCCCTGACGGGTGGCTTGCGAAATTGCATCAGCGCGAAGACATCGAGGCCACTGCTGACGCCTTGCTTCGGGCCGCCGCCGCTGCTGACATCTCAGCCACGCAACCAGGAAAAGCCCCATGAATAACTTGCATGGCAGCTGCTTGTGCAAAGCCATCGAATACGAACTTGATAGGCTCGACATGCCCATCAGTCACTGCCACTGCCACACCTGTCGCAAGGCGCACGCAGCGGCATTCGCCTCGACGGCCGGGGTCATGCGTGAGCATTTTCGCTGGATAAAAGGACAGGAACGGCTAAGCACCTACGAGTCGTCGCCGGGCAAGCTTCGGCATTTCTGTTCGATCTGCGGATCGCATCTGATGGCGGAACGCTTGGCCCAACCCCATGTAATCATTCGCGTGGCGACTCTCGACGATGATCCAGAAATGACACCTCAGGCACATATCTGGACGTCCCATGACGTGCCCTGGCTTGAATATGAATCAAATGACAAGTGTCCTGAATGGCAGGCATAGTTTTGCGCAGACACCATAAGGATTCCGTCAGACTCTGATTTGTTGGTTGGCGGCGCCCCGCTACACTGCCCCCCAACTTTTCCATCATCACAACGAGCCCACCATGCCCCAACGTTTTCTCCTTGCGTTGACGCCGCTGTTGTTCACTCCTCTTGCGCATGCCATCGACTGCGACAACGCCACCGACCAGGGGACGATGAATCAGTGCGCAGCGCAGCAGTACAAGGCGGCCGACAAGGAACTGAATGCGCTTTATCAGCAGATCACCACACGGTTGAAGGACAACTTCGACGCGAAAAAGCTTTTGATCGGTGCGCAGCGCTCATGGATTGCGTTTCGCGATGCCGAGTGCAAGTTCTCGGCATCCGGGGTGGCGGGTGGCAGCGTGTATCCGCTGATCTATAGCAACTGCACCACTGAGCTGACCAAGGCGCGAGTCGAGGCGTTCAGGACTTACTTGAAGTGTCAGGAAGGGGATTTGAGTTGTCCGGTGCCTGGGGCTTGATGCGGCGGTGTTTTTGAGGGCCTCTTCGCGGGCAAGCCCGCTCCTGCTGGAGACATGCTGCACCGCCGACATCGCGCGGCGTGACGCAGGTTCAACGGTAAAACGGAGGGTGAATTCCTTTGTGAGCTTCGATTTCTTGCCGCATATCAGCCACTAGCGACGCGATCGCGTGGGGACTATCCAGTGTCCATACCGGAACATGGGTGGCCACCAGATCCACTTTCCCGGTCATGCAATCGCAGACCCGTATTGTCAGGGACTGGTCCGCCTCCATGCTGCAAGTACACACAGCGGGCAAAAAACTATGTTCAATGATGTTTTGAATTTCCAGGGTTGAAAGGAACATCGCTACCTCCCTCACGCCAGATGTGTGACCGGGCAAATGCTCCCTCATTCACCCATTAGCCCGAAAATTCTAATCCTCAATAGCAGGTGTCTCAAGACCGTAACAGGTTGCTCGTCGCCTCATTGGTTGTCGCAATTTGCGACAATACTTGAAGGCTCCCTGCACCATACAAAACCCGCCGACAAAGGACTCTCGGTCGAGGTAATGTTCGCAGCAATCGAATAACCCGCCAGCACATGCTGAATATTTGGGAACCAGCGCGATGAAACCTTGATCCTTAGACGTGAGGGTCGCCCGTCGTTTTGCTCGGTGCGGCGTATTGCGGCTTCAGGTGGCCGTCCTGATCGAGCAGCCAGACATCCATGATCTGCCACACCACGGGCCCGGCGACGCGACCTCCGGCCTCGCCGTTTTCGATCACGAGATGACAATTTTTGGATGCTCGGCCGGGGCGAAACCGACGAACAACGCATTGTCACGGTTGAGCTCCAGGATTCTCGCCCGGTTGTAGCGCTGCTCACCCTGTTTGATCGCCACCACTTGGGAACCGGGTCGGTGTGCTTGAGCACTCGCAGCACGCGGCGCTGAGCGTTGGTCTCGACTTCTTCATAACCCACATGGCCGTGTAACTCGGACTCGTAGAACTTCTCGATGCCGGTCTTGCCGATGGATTGTGTGCCACGATATTCCACCATATTCAAAGCTTTGGATTCTTTCTCGTTGAAGCGGCCGACGTAACCGATCGAATGGGCAAAGTGCGCGCCCATCGGGCAGTGGCGAACGAACTGTGGCTCTACATCGATTCCTGGCAAACGGAACTCGTTGACTGCCAGCACCGCGATCTGTTCTTCGCTGAGTTCATAGAACAAGGTAACTGGCACGAAGGGGTGTCGAGCCTGCTTCATCGCCTTGTCGAACAGTGTGCGGTCTTCTGCCGACAGGTGCAGGAGGTTGACCACGTCATCCAGCTCTTCGTTGACGTCGGAGGCGCGTTCGCGGGTGTCAGGTTGAAACTGGGTCGATTGTCCGCCAGAAGCACGCCGTTGCGGTCATAAATCAACCCGGGGCTGTCGGCAGACTGTGACAGCCGGGAGCGGTCCGATGATGCTGTACGAACTTTCCTGCGGACAAAACAAAACCCCTACCTGCAGATGCAGATAGGGGTTTCGGAATTTAATCTTGACGATGACCTAC
>NZ_JAKLSP010000063.1:0-5243 GCF_022014505.1 Pseudomonas sp. PGPR40
GACTTTGTCTGGCATTACAACCATCGCCGTTGCCACACAGCCTCGAATAACCTGCCGCCAGCCCTTTTTGAAGAGCGGGCGGCCTAATACTCCTACAGAGCGGTCCAAAAAAACTGGACCACAACAGCCTCGCTCCTACAGTTGATCACAAATCCATGTAGGAGCGAGGCTTGCCCGCGAAGGCGGCCTTCCAGCCGCCATAAATTTCAGTGTTTAACCTTTCCCTTTGGTCCGTGTCATATTCGGCCCGCCATTCTTCTCCAGATGCTCGATGATGATCCCCGCCACATTCTTCCCGGTGGTGGTTTCAATCCCTTCCAGCCCCGGCGACGAGTTCACTTCCATCACCAGCGGCCCATGATTGGAGCGCAGGATATCCACCCCCGCCACCGCCAACCCCATGACCTTCGCCGCACGCAACGCGGTCATGCGTTCTTCCGGCGTGATCTTGATCAGGCTCGCACTGCCACCGCGATGCAGGTTGGAGCGAAACTCCCCCGGCTTGGCCTGGCGCTTCATGGCCGCGATCACCTTGTCGCCGACCACGAAACAACGAATGTCCGCACCGCCGGCTTCCTTGATGTATTCCTGCACCATGATGTTCTGCTTCAGGCCCATGAAGGCCTCGATCACCGATTCCGCCGCCGTCGCTGTCTCGCACAGCACCACACCGATGCCCTGGGTGCCTTCCAGCACCTTGATCACCAGCGGCGCACCGTTGACCATCTCGATCAAGTCGGGAATGTCATCCGGGGAGTGAGCAAAACCGGTGACCGGCAAACCAATCCCCCGGCGCGACAGCAATTGCAGCGAACGCAGTTTGTCTCGCGAACGGGCGATGGCCACCGATTCGTTGAGCGGAAACACCCCCATCATTTCGAACTGGCGCAGCACCGCGCAGCCATAAAACGTTACCGATGCGCCGATCCGCGGGATCACCGCATCGAAACCCTCCAGCGGTTTGCCACGGTAGTGGATCTGCGGCTTGTGGCTGGCAATGTTCATGTAGGCGCGCAGGGTATCGATCACCACCATTTCATGGCCACGCTCCATACCGGCTTCGACCAGACGACGGGTGGAATACAGACGCGGGTTCCGCGACAGCACAGCGATCTTCATGCAACACCTGTGGAGAAGGTAGATACCGGGAACACCGGCTTGTCTTGTACATATTTGATGCCCGGATTGACCACCAACTGGCCGTCGATCAGGGCTTTGGAACCGAGTAACAGGCGATATCGCATGGACTTGCGGCAGGCGAGGGTGAACTCGACCCGCCAGACCCGATCACCGAGGGCCAGGGTGGTACTGACCACATAGCGCATCTGCGTGTGGCCATTGGAGCTTTTAATGGTTTTTCTCGTTACCAGCGGGGCTTCGCAACGCCGGTGACGCAGTTGCACCACCGTGCCCAGGTGCGCGGTAAAGCGCACCCACTGTTCCCCATCGCGCTCGAACGGCTCGATATCAGTGGCGTGCAAACTGGAGGTGCTGGCGCCGGTGTCGATTTTTGCCCGAAGGCCCGCGACTCCCAAATCCGGGAGCGCCACCCACTCGCGCAGACCGATAACGGTCAAATGATCAAATGTCTTCAAAAGTGCTCAACCGGCAAAAACCGCTCAGACCGCGTGCGGCCGAATTCGCGGTATTCACGCAGAATAATGGGTAAAAGGCGACAGATATCTACTGCCCGGATTTCCATCCCCCAATGTGCGGGGGAATGCCTGCATTCTAATCCACAGCGTGGGAATTCATGGCACGACAGAAACGGTAGTACAGTTCATTGATATTTCAGAATGAGGTCATCCGATGGCACAAAAAAGCGAAGAGGACGACAAGGTCCGTCTCGATAAATGGTTGTGGGCCGCGCGTTTTTATAAAACACGTGCCTTGGCCAAGGCCGCCATTGAAAGCGGCAAGGTGCATTGCCGGGGCGAGCGCTGCAAGCCGGGTAAGGAGCCGAGGATTGGTGATGAGTTTCAGATTCGCACCGGCTTCGAGGAGCGCACCGTGGTGGTCAAGGCGCTATCGATCGTGCGCCGTGGCGCGCCAGAGGCTCAGGCCCTGTATGCCGAAACCGAAGCCAGCGTCGCCAAACGTGAAGCGGCTGCGGCCATGCGCAAGGCGGGGGCATTGGGCGTGAGCACCGATGGCAAACCGAGCAAGAAACAGCGCCGGGATCTGTTCAAGTTTCGCGGTAACAGCAACGACGAATAGTGATCGCCGTCGGGCACAGCCTTGTAATCGCGCACCTGTGCAGCCATATGGGGTGTTCGCCAGTGCGCATTCGGCAGATGGGGAACACCGTTCGTCGAAAAGCGAGGTTTGACCTTGCTTGGAACCACCCCGAATTGTTCATAAAATGCCTTCACGGCTAAACGTTGCCCGCCCACACGTGTGCAATGGGGCGATCTTCATTTTTTGTCACCACTTCAGATACCCAGACTTATGACCAATCTATCGGATAACGATTACACCCAACGCTTCATCTTCGATGACAGCGACACCCGCGGCGAGCTGGTTGGATTGGAGCGTAGCTATGCCGAAGTGCTCGCCAAACACCCCTATCCAGAGCCGGTCGCGCAACTGCTGGGCGAACTGATGGCCGCGGCGGCGTTGCTGGTTGGCACCTTGAAGTTCGATGGCTTGCTGATTCTTCAGGCCCGTTCCGAAGGTCCGGTGCCGTTGCTGATGATCGAGTGCTCCAGTGAGCGTGAAATTCGTGGTCTGGCTCGTTACGAAGCCGACCAGATTACCCCCGACGCGACCCTCGCCGACCTGATGCCCAACGGTGTGCTGGCACTGACCGTCGACCCGACTCAAGGACAGCGTTACCAAGGCATCGTCGACCTCGACGGCGCAACCCTGTCGGAGTGCTTCACTAACTACTTCGTCATGTCTCAGCAGGTCGGTACGCGCTTCTGGCTCTACGCCGATGGCCGTCGTGCCCGTGGCCTGTTGCTGCAGCAATTGCCTGCCGACCGTCTGAAAGACGAAGAAGAGCGCGCCGCCAGCTGGCAGCACATCACCGCCATGGCCAGCACCCTGACCGCCGATGAATTGCTGAGTCTGGACAACGAAACCGTGCTCCATCGCCTCTACCATGAAGAACAGGTGCGCCTGTTCGACGTACAGAGACTGCGTTTCCATTGCAGCTGTTCGCGGGAACGCTCGGGCAATGCGCTGGTCAGTTTGGGTCTGGAAGATGCTCAAAAGCTGGTCGTCGAACATGGCGGCCGCATCGAGGTCGATTGTCAGTTCTGCAACGAGCGCTACCTGTTTGACGGGGCTGATATCACCCAATTGTTTGCGGGTGCAGGGGTCGAATCGCCGTCAGATACCCGTCACTAAAACGTTTCAGTGCAGGTAAATTCACTGCGTAACGCCGGAATAACGCCGTTACGACGGGAGGGCCCTACACTTTTTGGGCTTTTCTGGCATAATCCGGCCCACTTTTTTCGCGGTAGTAGTGCACGACTTTCTACTACAAAACGTTTGGAGCACTCGGCCACTGGCCGACGGGGAACCTCATGACGCAAGCCAATAACGCCGTGTACACCGATCTGAGTGTTGATGATCTGGTTAAAGAAGCCCTGAATCGCGGTGAAGGCGAGCTTGCCGATACCGGCGCGCTGGTTGTTCGCACCGGTCACCGTACCGGCCGTTCGCCAGTCGATCGTTTCATCGTTGAAGAGCCGACCACCCAGGACGCCATCGCCTGGGGCCCGATCAACCG
Source organism: Pseudomonas sp. PGPR40 (assembly GCF_022014505.1). Taxonomy (NCBI): domain Bacteria; kingdom Pseudomonadati; phylum Pseudomonadota; class Gammaproteobacteria; order Pseudomonadales; family Pseudomonadaceae; genus Pseudomonas; species Pseudomonas sp. PGPR40. The sequence continues at coordinate 3,737 of NZ_JAKLSP010000063.1, forward strand.
CAAGTTCCCGGCCGACAAGTTCGATGCCCTGTGGGCTCGCGTCGAGGCCTTCAACAACGCGCAAGAGCATTTCGTTTCCCACGTGCACGTAGGTGCTGCCGAAGAGCACTACCTGGCCGTGAAGATGACCACCCAGACTGCCTGGCAGAACCTGTTCGGTCGTTGCCTGTTCATCAACCCGGCCCAGTACAACCCGGCCGGCCGCGAAGAGTGGCAAGTCCTCAACGTCGCCAACTTCGAGTGCGTTCCAGAGCGTGACGGCACCAACTCCGATGGTTGCGTGATTCTCAACTTCGCCCAGAAGAAAGTGCTGATCGCCGGCATGCGCTACGCCGGTGAAATGAAGAAAGCCATGTTCTCGGTGCAGAACTTCCTGCTGCCGGCCGCCGACGTGCTGCCGATGCACTGCGCCGCCAACATCGGCGAAGAAGGCGACGTGACCCTGTTCTTCGGTTTGTCCGGCACTGGCAAAACCACCCTGTCCGCCGACGAAAGCCGTTACCTGATCGGTGACGACGAGCACGGCTGGGGCGAAGGTGTGGTGTTCAACATCGAAGGCGGTTGCTATGCCAAGTGCATCGACCTGTCCGAGAAGAACGAGCCGGTCATCTGGAAAGCCATCAAGCACGGCGCCGTTCTGGAAAACGTCGTAATCGATCCGGTCACCAAGAAAGCCGACTACGCCGACGGCAGCCTGACCCAGAACAGCCGCGCGGCCTACCCGCTGGAGCACGTCGAGAAGCGTTCCGAGAAGAACCTTGGTGGCGAACCAAACGCGGTGATCTTCCTGACTTGCGACCTGACCGGCGTCTTGCCGCCAGTGTCGATCCTCAGCGAAGAACAAGCGGCCTACCACTTCCTGTCCGGCTACACCGCACTGGTGGGCTCGACCGAAATGGGTTCGGGCAGCGGTATCAAATCGACCTTCTCCACCTGCTTCGGCGCACCATTCTTCCCGCGCCCGGCTGGCGAATACGCGGAACTGCTGATCAAGCGCATCCGCGGCTTCGGCTCCAAGGTCTACCTGGTCAACACCGGCTGGACCGGCGGCGGCTACGGCGTCGGCAAACGCTTCAACATCCCGACTACTCGTGGCGTGATTGCTGCGATCCAGAGCGGTGCTTTGATTGGTGCTGAGACTGAGCACCTGGACACCATCAACCTGGACGTGCCGTTGGCTGTGCCGGGTGTTGAGACTGGCCTGTTGAACCCACGTAATACCTGGGCTGACAAGGCTGCTTATGATGAAGCGGCTAAGGCGTTGGCTGGGTTGTTTGTTGAGAACTTTAAAAAGTTTGATGTGAGCGACGCGATCAAGGCTGCTGGGCCGAAGTTGTAAGAGTTGGTTTGATGTAATGAGAAAGCCGCCCTTTGGGGCGGCTTTTTTTATGGTGCGCCAGGCATGGCGCGTAGCGCCGTGACTGGCGCTGTTCAGCTCATTATGGTGATGAGTTGGATGACTTGGAGGTGGAAGTCCTCTACACACCCGGCAAGGGGAAGTGTTAGC
>NZ_JAKLSP010000064.1:0-4939 GCF_022014505.1 Pseudomonas sp. PGPR40
CTAACAAGTCTGCTCTGACGCTACATGCCGTTGCGGTATCAGCCTCTCATCGTGCTTGATGCCTGGCGCATTCACTTGTTTGTTGCGCGACAGCGCGGCGCCTTGGCGGCGGGGAATCTCCTACAGGTATTGAGTCAATCGCGACATTAGCGAACGACACAAAACCTGTAGGAGCGAGGCTTGCCCGCGAAGGCGTCGGTACATCCCCCACCCATCTCAGCTGTGCAACATCCTGTAACGCCTCCACTCACTGTTCGATTGAGAAGCTAAATGTGAGTCCTTATCATTTGGCCTCATTTCCCCATTCGAGAGACCGCTTCCATGTTGGCACCCAAGCGTCTACTGACTGCACTGGCCCTGACCCTGATTGGCAGCACCGCCGCCCAGGCCGCCGACGAGGTGGTGGTTTACTCCTCGCGTATCGATGAGCTGATCAAACCGGTCTTCGATGCCTACACCCAGAAAACCGGCGTGCAGGTGAAGTTCATCACCGACAAGGAAGCACCGCTGATGCAGCGGATCAAGGCCGAGGGCGAAAACGCCACCGCCGACCTGCTGCTGACCGTCGACGCCGGCAACCTCTGGCAAGCCGAGCAAATGGGCATCCTCCAGCCGTTCACCTCCAAAGTGATCGACGCCAACATCCCGCAGCAGTATCGCGCTTCTTCCCATGCCTGGACCGGCCTGAGCCTGCGGGCGCGGACCATTGCTTACTCCACCGACCGGGTGAAACCCGGTGAGTTGACCACCTACGAAGCCCTGGCCGACAAACAGTGGGAAGGCCGTCTGTGCCTGCGCACGGCGAAGAAGGTCTACAACCAGTCCCTGACCGCCACCATGATCGAAGTCCATGGCGCCGAGAAAACCGAGAAAATCCTCAAGGGCTGGGTCAACAACCTGTCCACCGACGTGTTCTCCGACGACGTCGCCGTGCTGGAGGCGATCAACGCCGGTCAATGCGACGTCGGTATCGTCAATACGTACTACTACGGTCGTCTGCACAAACAGAAGCCGGACCTGCCGGTGAAGCTGTTCTGGCCGAATCAGGGTGACCGTGGCGTACACGTCAATCTGTCGGGCATTGGCCTGACCAAACATGCGCCGCACCCGCAAGCTGCCAAGGCGCTGGTGGAGTGGATGACCACGCCTGAAGCGCAGAAGATTTTCGCTGACGTGAACCAGGAATTCCCGGCCAACCCGGCAGTGGCTCCTTCGGAAGAAGTAGCGGCCTGGGGCAAGTTCGTTGCCGATACCTTGCCGGTTGAAGTGGCTGGCAAGCGTCAGGCTGAAGCGATCCGGATGATGGATCGGGCTGGCTGGAACTGAGTCTGTCGATATACTGCGCCACAGAATGAAGTCGGCGGCGTCCCTGCCGGCCTGATCGTTCCCACGCTCTGCGTGGGAATGCATCCACCGACGCTCCGCGTCGAGGCGTGACGCAGAGCGTCACAAGATGTGTGCCCACGCAGAGCGTGGGCACAATCATTTAAACGAGAGCTTTCCTTGGCCCACCCCGCCCAACGCCGCTGGTATCCCCTGGTCTTCGCCATTGCTGCGCTGGTCCTGCTGCCCCTGAGCGTTCTGCTTTTCTCATGGCAAACCATCGATCAGCAAATCTGGTCCCACCTGTGGGATACCCAGATGCCACGGTTGCTGGGCAATACCCTCACGCTGGTACTCGGCGTCGGTTTCGGCGTAACGCTGCTGGGCGTCAGCCTGGCCTGGCTCACCAGCCTTTGCGAATTCCCCGGGCGACGTTGGCTGGATTGGGCGCTGATGCTGCCCTTTGCAATTCCTGCTTACGTGCTGGCTTTCGTCTTCGTCGGCCTGCTGGATTTCGCCGGCCCCGTGCAAACCCTACTGCGCGAATGGTTCGGCAGCGGTTTGAGGCTACCGCGAGTGCGCTCCACCGGCGGTGTGATTCTGGTGCTGGTACTGGTTTTCTATCCCTACGTTTACCTGTTGGCGCGTACCGCATTCCTGGCTCAGGGCAAAGGCTTGATGGAAGCAGCGCGAGTCCTTGGGCAATCCCCGTGGCAGGCATTCTGGCGAGTGGCGTTGCCCATGGCACGTCCGGCCATCGGCGCGGGGGTGGCGTTGGCGTTGATGGAGACCCTGGCGGATTTCGGTGCGGTGTCGGTGTTCAACTTCGATACGTTCACTACCGCTATCTACAAAACCTGGTACGGCTTTTTCAGTCTTTCCACCGCCGCGCAACTGGCCAGTCTGTTGCTGTTGGTGGTGATGGTGGTGCTGTATGGCGAGCGCCGTGCCCGCGGGGCCAACCGGGCGAGCAACGAACGGCCACGGGTCAAGGCGTTGTATCACCTGCGCGGGATCAAGGCGCTGGCGGCCATGAGCTGGTGCGGTCTGGTGTTCGCCTGCGCCTTCGTCATTCCCGTGCTGCAACTGGTGGTGTGGTTCTGGCAACGCGGACGCTTCGATCTGGATGAGCGTTATGCCGGATTGATCATCCATACCCTGTACCTGGGCGGTATGGCGGCGTTGATCACCGTCAGTGTCGCGCTGGTGCTGGCCTTTGCCCGTCGATTGGCGCCGACCCGTGCGATCCGTTCCGGCATCAGCCTGGCCAACCTTGGTTATGCCTTGCCGGGCTCGGTGCTGGCGGTATCGATCATGCTGGCGTTCAGTTACCTGGATCGCGAACTGGTGATTCCGCTGTCGGGCTGGCTTGGTGGCGCGGGAAAACCGTTGCTGCTGGGCAGTTTGTCGGCGTTGTTGCTGGCTTATCTGGTGCGATTCATCGCCGTGGCTTATGGGCCGCTGGAAAGCAGCCTGGCGCGAATACGGCCATCTTTGCCTGAAGCGGCACGTAGCCTTGGCGTCAGTGGGCCACGACTGTTTTTCAAAGTGTATCTGCCGCTGCTGCTGCCGGGCACGTTGAGCGCTGCATTGCTGGTGTTCGTCGATGTGCTCAAGGAAATGCCCGCGACCCTGCTGATGCGCCCGTTCGGCTGGGACACGCTGGCGGTGCGGATCTTTGAAATGACCAGCGAGGGCGAGTGGGCGAGGGCCTCGTTGCCGGCACTGACCCTGGTGATGGTCGGGCTGTTACCGGTCATCGGATTGATCCGACGTTCGGCGCATCGAAACGCGTAGGTGTCAGTCCTACACCTTGCGGCTACAATGCGCGGCATTCGGTGCGGTCCGTCCTCGGATCGGGTTGCTGAAATCGGCTGAAAGCCTTTATTTACAGGCATTTCACTCCGTACAGCGCCTGCCCGCACCTTCGCCACGCCCGGAAGGAGAAACCCATGGGACAGCGTACGCCTCTGTATGACCTTCATCTCGCCCTTGGCGCGAAGATGGTCGATTTTGGCGGTTGGGATATGCCTCTGCATTACGGCTCGCAAGTCGAGGAGCACCATCAGGTGCGCCGCGATTGCGGGGTTTTCGATGTATCCCACATGACCGTGATCGATGTTGACGGCCCCCAGGCCAAGGCCTGGCTTCAGTATTTACTGGCCAATGACGTCGAACGCCTGCACAGCCCTGGCCGTGCCTTGTACAGTGCCATGCTCAACGAGCACGGCGGTATCGTCGACGACATGATCGTCTACCGTCTCGAGGACGGTTATCGCCTGGTGGTCAACGCCTCCACCCGCAATCAGGATCTGGCCTGGATGCAGGCTCATCTTGGCGACTTCGAGGTGCAACTCAACGAGCGCTCCGAGCTGGCGATGCTGGCCATTCAAGGGCCTCACGCCCGCCACAAGATTGCCGAACTGGTGACTCAGTCCCGTGGCACGCTCATTCAACAGCTCAAATATTTCGAAGGTCAGACCGACGGTGACTGGTTCATCGCGCGCACCGGTTACACCGGTGAGGATGGTCTGGAAATCGTGCTGCCGGCCGATCAGGCACCGGGCTTCTTCAACGATCTGGTGGGCGCGGGCATCTCCCCGATCGGCCTCGGCGCGCGGGATACCTTGCGGGTCGAAGCTGGCATGAACCTTTACGGCCAGGACATTCATCAAGACGTTTCGCCATTGGCCTCCAACATGGACTGGAGCATTGCCTGGGAACCGGCCACGCGCCAGTTCATCGGCCGCACTGCCCTGGAAGCAGAACAAACCGCTGGCGTACAGCACAAACTGGTCGGTCTGGTTCTTGAAGAACGTGGCGTTTTGCGGGCGCATCAGGTGGTTCGCATCGCCGATGTTGGCGAAGGGGAGATCACCAGTGGTAGTTTCTCTCCTACGCTTAGCAAGTCGATAGCACTGGCGCGCGTGCCGGTAGCCACCGCCGACCGCGCTGAAGTGGAAATCCGTGGCAAGTGGTACCCGGTTCGAGTGGTCAAACCGACCTTCGTACGCCACGGCAAAACCTTGATCTAACTTATTCCGGCGGGATCGACCGCTGACATTTCTTCTCGAGGACACAGAACATGAGCGATATCCCAACCGACCTGCGTTATGCCGAAAGTCACGAATGGGCCCGTCTAGACCATGATGGCGGCGTGAAAGTGGGTATTTCCGACCATGCTCAGGAAGCTTTGGGTGATGTGGTGTTCGTCGAGCTGCCGGAAATCGGCAAAGTGTTCGCTGCCGGTGAGGCAGCGGGTGTAGTCGAATCGGTCAAGGCCGCGTCCGATATCTACTCGCCAGTTTCCGGCACAGTCATTGCCGTTAACGAAGAATTGGCCAACAGCCCGGAATTGGTCAACAGCGCGCCTTATGACAGCTGGTTCTTCAAACTCGAGCCAAGCGATACCTCAGAGCTGAATAACCTGCTCGACCCGGTGGCCTACAAGGCTGCTATCGGCGAGTAATGCTCGCCCCGTAGGAGCCGGCCTGTTGTGGTCCAGTTTTTTTGGACCGCTCTGTAGGAGTATTAGGCCGCCCGCTCTTCAAAAAGGGCTGGCGGCAGGTTATTCGAGGCTGTGTGGCAACGGCGATGGTTGTAATGCCAGACAAAG
>NZ_JAKLSP010000065.1:0-4853 GCF_022014505.1 Pseudomonas sp. PGPR40
AGGGTTGATCTCAATACTGGATACGATAAACCGGCTTAGCCGCATAGCCTGAACCGCCGTATACGGAACCGTACGTACGGTGGTGTGAGAGGACGGCGGATGTAAATCCGCCTCCTACTCGATGGCGTCGTTTGGGCTATTCTCGGGCTCTCCCGTGCCGCCGTTAGAGCCGGGTGTAGCGCAGGGAATCACCGATGATCACCAGTAAGCTGCCGAATGTCGGCATCACTATCTTCACGCAGATGTCTCAGCTCGCGGCGCAAACCGGGGCGATCAATTTGTCCCAGGGGTTTCCCGATTTCGACGGCCCGCAGGCCCTGCGCGATGCGGTCTGTCGGCATATCGCCAGTGGCCACAACCAGTATTCTCCGATGACTGGCTTGCCGATGTTGCGTCAGCAGATTGCAGTGAAGATCGCTCGCAGCTACGGCGCCCATGTCGATGCCGACAGTGAAGTGACGGTCACCCCCGGCGCGACTCAGGCGATTTTCTGCGCCATTCAGGCGGTGATCCACAGCGGCGACGAAGTGATCGTGTTCGATCCGGCCTACGACAGTTATGAACCTTCAGTGGAGCTGGCGGGTGGCCGTTGCGTCCATGTGCAACTGGGCCTTAACGATTTCAGCATCGACTTCCAGAAACTTGCTGAAGCCATTACGCCGCGCACGCGGATGATCATCCTCAATACCCCGCATAACCCAAGCGGAGCATTGATCAGCCGTGCCGAGCTGGATCAACTGGCAGCGTTGATTCGTGACCGCGACATCTATGTGATCAGCGATGAAGTCTACGAACACCTGGTGTTCGATGGCGTGCCTCACGTCAGCGTACTCGCCCACGAAGAGCTCTATCAGCGCGCATTTGTGGTCAGTTCATTTGGCAAGACTTACCACGTCACCGGTTGGAAAACCGGTTACGTGGTGGCACCGCCGGCCCTTACCGCGGAGTTGCGCAAGGTTCATCAGTACGTCAGTTTTTGCGGCGTGACGCCGTTGCAATATGCGTTGGCCGATTACATGGCCGAGCACCCGGAACACGTCGAAGAGTTGCCGGGTTTCTATCAGGCCAAGCGCGATCTGTTCTGCGATCTGCTGGCGCCGTCACGCTTCAGTTTCAGCCGCGTGGCCGGTACTTATTTCCAATTGGTCGATTACTCGCAGATTCGCCCGGACCTCAATGACGTCGAGATGGCGCTGTGGATGACCCGCGAACATGGCGTCGCGAGCATTCCGATCTCGGTGTTCTACCAGACGCCACCGGTCGGCCAGCGCCTGGTGCGCCTGTGCTTTGCCAAACGCGAGGAGACCCTGCGTGAAGCAGCGGCAAAACTATGCGTGATCTGAGTGCACTGCCCAATCTGAATGTCGCGCTGATCCAGACCACCCTGGCCTGGCATGATCGTCAGGCCAATCTGCAGCATTTCGAGCCGTTGCTGGAGCAGGCTCGCGGCGCTGACCTGATCATCCTGCCGGAGATGTTCACCACCGGTTTCTCCATGGAATCGGAATCCCTCGCCGAGCCGGAAAACGGTCCCACCAGTAAATGGCTACGGGTTCAGGCGGCGAAACTGGATGCGGTGATCACCGGCAGCATCATCGTCCAAGTGGCTGACGGCAGCCATCGCAATCGTCTGTTGTGGGCGCGGCCGGACGGGGAGGTGTGGCACTACGACAAGCGTCACCTGTTCCGTATGGCGGGCGAGCACAACCATTTCACCCCGGGCGAGCGTCAGGTGCAGTTCGAATTGAAGGGCTGGCGAGTGCGGCCGCTGATTTGCTACGACCTGCGATTCCCGGTCTGGAGTCGCGATCCTCAAGATACTGACTTGCTGCTGTACACCGCCAATTGGCCGGGCGCCCGGCGTCAGCACTGGAACCGTTTGCTGCCGGCACGGGCGATTGAAAACCTCTGCTATGTGGCGGCGGTGAACCGTATTGGTACCGATGGCAAAGGCTTTGCGTATACCGGTGACAGTCAGGTGCTGGATTTTCAGGGTGAGACGCTGCTCAGCGCTGGCGAAGCCGACGGGGTCTTCAAGGTCGTTCTGGACGCGGCGGAGCTGGCGGCTTATCGCGCACGGTTTCCGGCGAATCTGGATGCGGATACCTTCGAATTCACGTAACCGATCGTTCCCATGCTCTGCGTGGGAATGCCTCAAGGGACGCTCCGCGTCCAGTGACGCGGAGCGTCACGGCTGCATTCCCACGCGGAGCGTGGGAACGATCAGGCCCCGAGGTTCACACCCCGGGGCCTTTTGCATTGCAGCTCAGGGCTCTTTACGCCGCTTTCGCTTCCGGCTGGCTCAGAGAGCGGTTCAGCGCACTGAACAGTGCCTTGAAGCTGGCGGTGGTGATGTTTTCATCGATGCCGACGCCGTGCACCGCACGCTCACCATTCACCCGCAGTTCAATGTAGGCCGCAGCCTTGGCATTGGTACCCGCGCCGATGGCGTGTTCGTTGTAGTCCATGATTTCCACCGGAATCGGCAGACCCGCCACCAGTGCTTCCAGGGCGCCGTTGCCCTTGCCACGCCAATGCAGGTTGGTTTCACCCTGACCTTTGCTGGAGACTTCCACTTCCACAGCGCTGTGACCGTTTTCTTCCTGTAAGCGATGGCTGACCAGCGCGTACGGGGTATTGGCCTGCAAGTACTCGCTGTGCAGCAGCGCATGGATCTGCTGAGCCGTCATCTCAAGGCCCAGACGATCGGTTTCACGCTGCACGACCTGGCTGAACTCGATCTGCATGCGGCGCGGCAAGTTGATGCCGTATTCCTGTTCCAGCAGGTAAGCGATACCGCCCTTGCCCGACTGGCTGTTGACGCGAATCACCGCCTCATAGCTGCGGCCGATGTCGGCCGGGTCGATCGGCAAGTACGGTACTTCCCACAGGGCGTCCGGTTGCTGCTGGGCGAAGCCCTTGCGGATAGCGTCCTGGTGGGAGCCGGAGAATGCGGTGTGAACCAGGTCGCCGACATACGGGTGACGTGGATGCACCGGAATCTGGTTGCACTCTTCGACGACCTTGCGCACGCCATCGATGTCGGAGAAGTCCAACTCAGGGTCGACGCCCTGGGTGTAGAGGTTCAATGCCACGGTCACCAGGTCGACGTTACCGGTCCGCTCGCCATTGCCGAACAGGCAACCTTCGACACGGTCGGCGCCAGCCATCAGGCCCAGCTCGGTGGCGGCCACGCCAGTGCCACGGTCGTTGTGGGTGTGCAGGCTGATGATCACGCTGTCACGACGGTTGATATGGCGGCCGAACCATTCGATCTGGTCGGCATAGATATTCGGGGTGGCGCATTCGACGGTGGCAGGCAGGTTGAGGATCACCTTGTGCTCAGGCGTCGGGTTCCACACTTCGATCACTGCGTCGCAGACTTCCTTGGCGAACTCCAGTTCGGTGGCGCTGAAGGTTTCTGGCGAGTACTCGAAGGTCCACTCAGTGTTTGGTTGCTGAGCAGCGTATTTGACGAACAGCTTGGCGGCGTTCACGGCGATGGCCTTGATTCCGTCTTTGTCCTGGTTGAAGACAATGCGGCGGAAGGAAGGGGAGGTCGCGTTATACAGGTGAACGATGGCCTTCTTGGCGCCGCGCAGGGATTCGAAGGTGCGCGCGATCAAATCTTCACGGCCCTGGGTCAGCACCTGAATGGTGGTGTCGTCCGGGATGTGGCCGTCTTCGATCAGCGTACGCACGAAGTCGAAGTCGGTTTGCGAAGCGGCCGGGAACGAAGCTTCGATTTCTTTCACGCCGACTTGCACCAGGGTTTTCCAGAAGCGCAGCTTCTTGACCGCGTCCATCGGCTCGATCAGCGACTGGTTGCCGTCACGAAGGTCCGAGCTGCACCAGATCGGTGCTGCGGTGATGGTCTTCGATGGCCAGGTGCGGTCCGGGATATCGATGGTCGGGAACGCGCGGTATTTCGAAGACGGGTCTTTGAGCATGCTCATCGGGAAATCCTTATTGTGTGGGCCGAAAAAAGGCGGCCTGCCGGTGGATCAAATGTTCTGGGGATAAAGCGTAAGACGAGGCACCGCGATTCAGCCTGGCAGTCGTGCACTGACGAGGCACAGGCTGCGGTGCTGGCGGAGCTGAATGAGGGTGTGAGAGGTTTTCATGCCTTCAACCCTAACCGCGGGGGTTAAGGATGGCAAGCACTCGAAAAAAATTGAGAGGAATACTCGAAAAGTCGGTTTTATTGAGATTTTGTTGCGGTGAGTGGCAGAGATTGTATTGATGTTTGCGCGGGGTTTGATCGATGCGCAATTTGAAGTTGGCGATCTGGTCTCGCACGGTGCAGCTATTCTTAAAGCCTCAACCAGACGGCCAGAAAGCAGGAGTTGGCAATGAACGAGTCGGATTGGAAGCTCTATAGCGCATTGCGTCCGGTAGCCCATGAGCGGATGTGTATCCGGATCATGGAAGAGGTCGAGCGTACGGTGCTGGATAAAAGCCTGGCGCCTTATGAACGTATTGAAGCCAGTGAAGAAAGGCTGAAGGCCGGTCAACAGGAGCTGTATTGGGCGTTTGGCGTTTTCAGTCATTCACGCGATGAGGCGCCTGCTCATTTGCTGGGGCTGTGTACTCATGAGCTGATCACATCTGAAGAATTGGCTGGTTTCTCGGAGGAAACCCAGGCCTGGATCAAAGAGTGTCTGGCGCATAGGGAGGTCCATGGGATTGAGGACCTTGAGGCGGAATAAGGGGTGCTAATGAGGCAGCCTTCGCGGGCAAGCCTGTTGTGGTCCAGTTTTTTTGGACCGCTCTGTAGGAGTATTAGGCCGCCCGCTCTTCAAAAAGGGCTGGCGGCAGGTTATTCGAGGCTGTGTGGCAACGGCGATGGTTGT
>NZ_JAKLSP010000066.1:0-3077 GCF_022014505.1 Pseudomonas sp. PGPR40
TCGTTCTTTAAAAATTTGGGTATGTGATAGAAAGATAGACTGAACGTTACTTTCACTGGTAACGGATCAGGCTAAGGTAAAATTTGTGAGTTGCTCTTTATGAGCAAGAATCGAATTTTCGGCGAATGTCGTCTTCACAGTATAACCAGATTGCTTGGGGTTATATGGTCAAGTGAAGAAGCGCATACGGTGGATGCCTTGGCAGTCAGAGGCGATGAAAGACGTGGTAGCCTGCGAAAAGCTTCGGGGAGTCGGCAAACAGACTGTGATCCGGAGATGTCTGAATGGGGGAACCCACCTAACATAAGTTAGGTATCTTAAGCTGAATACATAGGCTTAAGAAGCGAACCAGGGGAACTGAAACATCTAAGTACCCTGAGGAAAAGAAATCAACCGAGATTCCCTTAGTAGTGGCGAGCGAACGGGGACTAGCCCTTAAGTGGCTTTGAGATTAGCGGAACGCTCTGGAAAGTGCGGCCATAGTGGGTGATAGCCCTGTACGCGAAAATCTCTTGGCCATGAAATCGAGTAGGACGGAGCACGAGAAACTTTGTCTGAATATGGGGGGACCATCCTCCAAGGCTAAATACTACTGACTGACCGATAGTGAACTAGTACCGTGAGGGAAAGGCGAAAAGAACCCCGGAGAGGGGAGTGAAATAGATCCTGAAACCGTATGCGTACAAGCAGTGGGAGCCCACTTTGTTGGGTGACTGCGTACCTTTTGTATAATGGGTCAGCGACTTATTTTCAGTGGCGAGCTTAACCGAATAGGGGAGGCGTAGCGAAAGCGAGTCTTAATAGGGCGTCTAGTCGCTGGGAATAGACCCGAAACCGGGCGATCTATCCATGGGCAGGTTGAAGGTTGGGTAACACTAACTGGAGGACCGAACCGACTACCGTTGAAAAGTTAGCGGATGACCTGTGGATCGGAGTGAAAGGCTAATCAAGCTCGGAGATAGCTGGTTCTCCTCGAAAGCTATTTAGGTAGCGCCTCATGTATCACTGTAGGGGGTAGAGCACTGTTTCGGCTAGGGGGTCATCCCGACTTACCAAACCGATGCAAACTCCGAATACCTACAAGTGCCGAGCATGGGAGACACACGGCGGGTGCTAACGTCCGTCGTGAAAAGGGAAACAACCCAGACCGTCAGCTAAGGTCCCAAAGTTATGGTTAAGTGGGAAACGATGTGGGAAGGCTTAGACAGCTAGGAGGTTGGCTTAGAAGCAGCCACCCTTTAAAGAAAGCGTAATAGCTCACTAGTCGAGTCGGCCTGCGCGGAAGATGTAACGGGGCTCAAACCATACACCGAAGCTACGGGTATCACTTAGGTGATGCGGTAGAGGAGCGTTCTGTAAGCCTGTGAAGGTGAGTTGAGAAGCTTGCTGGAGGTATCAGAAGTGCGAATGCTGACATGAGTAACGACAATGGGTGTGAAAAACACCCACGCCGAAAGACCAAGGTTTCCTGCGCAACGTTAATCGACGCAGGGTTAGTCGGTCCCTAAGGCGAGGCTGAAAAGCGTAGTCGATGGAAAACAGGTTAATATTCCTGTACTTCTGGTTATTGCGATGGAGGGACGGAGAAGGCTAGGCCAGCTTGGCGTTGGTTGTCCAAGTTTAAGGTGGTAGGCTGAGATCTTAGGTAAATCCGGGATCTTAAGGCCGAGAGCTGATGACGAGTGTTCTTTTAGAACACGAAGTGGTTGATGCCATGCTTCCAAGAAAAGCTTCTAAGCTTCAGGTAACCAGGAACCGTACCCCAAACCGACACAGGTGGTTGGGTAGAGAATACCAAGGCGCTTGAGAGAACTCGGGTGAAGGAACTAGGCAAAATGGCACCGTAACTTCGGGAGAAGGTGCGCCGGTGAGGGTGAAGCATTTACTGCGTAAGCCCATGCCGGTCGAAGATACCAGGCCGCTGCGACTGTTTATTAAAAACACAGCACTCTGCAAACACGAAAGTGGACGTATAGGGTGTGACGCCTGCCCGGTGCCGGAAGGTTAATTGATGGGGTTAGCTAACGCGAAGCTCTTGATCGAAGCCCCGGTAAACGGCGGCCGTAACTATAACGGTCCTAAGGTAGCGAAATTCCTTGTCGGGTAAGTTCCGACCTGCACGAATGGCGTAACGATGGCGGCGCTGTCTCCACCCGAGACTCAGTGAAATTGAAATCGCTGTGAAGATGCAGTGTATCCGCGGCTAGACGGAAAGACCCCGTGAACCTTTACTATAGCTTTGCACTGGACTTTGAATTTGCTTGTGTAGGATAGGTGGGAGGCTTTGAAGCGTGGACGCCAGTTCGCGTGGAGCCAACCTTGAAATACCACCCTGGCAACTTTGAGGTTCTAACTCAGGTCCGTTATCCGGATCGAGGACAGTGTATGGTGGGTAGTTTGACTGGGGCGGTCTCCTCCTAAAGAGTAACGGAGGAGTACGAAGGTGCGCTCAGACCGGTCGGAAATCGGTCGTAGAGTATAAAGGCAAAAGCGCGCTTGACTGCGAGACAGACACGTCGAGCAGGTACGAAAGTAGGTCTTAGTGATCCGGTGGTTCTGTATGGAAGGGCCATCGCTCAACGGATAAAAGGTACTCCGGGGATAACAGGCTGATACCGCCCAAGAGTTCATATCGACGGCGGTGTTTGGCACCTCGATGTCGGCTCATCACATCCTGGGGCTGAAGCCGGTCCCAAGGGTATGGCTGTTCGCCATTTAAAGTGGTACGCGAGCTGGGTTTAGAACGTCGTGAGACAGTTCGGTCCCTATCTGCCGTGGACGTTTGAGATTTGAGAGGGGCTGCTCCTAGTACGAGAGGACCGGAGTGGACGAACCTCTGGTGTTCCGGTTGTCACGCCAGTGGCATTGCCGGGTAGCTATGTTCGGAATAGATAACCGCTGAAAGCATCTAAGCGGGAAACTAGCCTCAAGATGAGATCTCACTGGGACCTTGAGTCCCCTGAAGGGCCGTCGAAGACTACGACGTTGATAGGTTGGGTGTGTAAGCGCTGTGAGGCGTTGAGCTAACCAATACTAATTGCCCGTGAGGCTTGACCATATAACACCCAAGCAATTTG
>NZ_JAKLSP010000067.1:0-1923 GCF_022014505.1 Pseudomonas sp. PGPR40
ATCGAGTAGGAGGCGGATTTACATCCGCCGTCCTCTCACACCACCGTACGTACGGTTCCGTATACGGCGGTTCAGGCTATGCGGCTAAGCCGGTTTATCGTATCCAGTATTGAGATCAACCCTAGCTGATCCCACAGTTTCTTCGGTAACGCCTGATTCATATGAGGCGCCCCCGAGTTCCACCATGGGCCGCGACCATTGAAGGCTGATTTACAGGCGCGTGCTTCGCCAAGCCCCAAACGCATCAAGTTGCCTACCCTCGTAGAGGGTTGCTTCCATTGGCGCCAGATGACACAGCGAAGTTTATGCCGCACCCACCCGTCCAGCTCCTCAAGGGGTCGCTTGCTCTGACTAAGTTTGAAGTAGCCAGCCCAACCGCGCAGCACAGGGTTTATCCGCTTGATGACATTCGCCATCTTGTGGCCCCGCGCCCCGCGCAGCAGCTCTCTGAGTCGGTCACGCAAGCGATCCAGGCTCATTGTCGCCACTCGCAGCCTCGGCTGTTCGTGCCAGCTCATCCCGTAACCCAGATAATCGCAGACCCAAGGCCGCACCACGCGGCTCTTTTCCCGATTCAGCGACAGTTTCAGACGCCGCCTCAGGAAGCGCTCGACACCGGCCATCACTCGCTCACCTGCACGATGACTACGCACATAGATGTTCGCATCATCGGCATAGCGCACGAAACGGTGCCCCCGTCGTGTCAGCTCGCGGTCGAGTTCGTTGAGCAGGATGTTCGACAGCAACGGCGAGAGCGGGCCGCCTTGCGGCGTCCCCTCCTGCCGTCGACTGGCGATCCCGCCCGACATCACACCGGCCTCGAGATAACGGCGGATCAGTCTGAGCGCACGTTTGTCCTCGATTTGACGCGCTACGTACGCCATCAGTACATCGTGGTTGACCCGATCAAAGAACTTCTCCAAATCGAGTTCCACACACCAGCGGTGTCCCGCCGCCACATGGGCGCGGGCTGTTTCGATGGCTTGGTGAGCGCTTCTGCCCGGGCGGAAGCCGTAGCTGTAGTCCGAGAACAGAGGATCGAAGATCGGCGTGAGCTGTTGCAGCAGCGCTTGCTGGATCAAACGGTCCACGACGCTGGGGATACCCAGCTGTCTTGTCCCGCCTTTGGGCTTGGGAATGTCGACGGCGCGTACACCTTGCGGGTGATACTCGCCGGCCAGTAACCGAGCCTTGAGAATCGGCCAATACTGTTTCACGTAGCCCGCCAATTCGTCGACCGTCATGCCATCGGCACCTGGCGCGCCCTTGTTGCTGACTACGCGGTGATACGCACGCTTGAGGTTGGCGGGTGCAAGCACCCGCTCCATCAGCGTGTCCGGCTCCGCGTTCGTCCACGTCACAGACGCCGTCGATACCTGTGCGCTGTCAGCCGTCATCCTCGGATTCAGTCCGGGACTCGGAGTAACAGTCTTCTCTGGGAGAAATTTCTGCATTTCGGTATTCGACGAGACTCTGACGCCTACTGGCGGCATAACCTGTTCGGCCCTTGGTGGCAGAGTTACTTGCCACTTACTACGGCCTCGGCTGACTTCTGCACGCTCATCCCGTCGCCTCGCGGCGCTCGGTAGCACACTGGCAAACGTGCAGATCTCCCAGGGTAATTCGCGCGACCTTCCTGCTTATGCCTGTCGGATATACGTCGTAGCGTTCCGTGCAAGTATTGGGCTTTGATGATTATGGCCATCTCACCCCGCTACGCCGCCTCATCCGCTTCCTGTTCGTCAGGCCAGCATTTTGCCTAAGGCTTCCTTCAGATTCGCAGTCGCCCGCGACACCCTTGCCTTCGGCTAACACTTCCCCTTGCCGGGTGTGTAGAGGACTTCCACCTCCAAGTCATCCAACTCATCACCATAATGAGCTGAACAGCGCCAGTCACGGCGCTACGCGCCATGCCTGGCGCAC
>NZ_JAKLSP010000068.1:0-1692 GCF_022014505.1 Pseudomonas sp. PGPR40
CTCTCATCAAACAAAAAATAACCAATTGATTTAAAAAGAAAAATCACGCTGCCTTCACCAAGTCCATCCCCAGTTTCCGAGCCTTGCGCAGCAAGGCTCGGAACTGACGTTCCTGGCTTCTACTTTCATACACCTCAATCCCCTGTTCAACATATGCCTGCCCTTTGGTCAGCATGGAATAGATCAGTCGCGCGAGCTGGTGGGCCGTTGCCTTGATGGCACAACTGGTGTCCATCCGAGACAAACGTGCCCGGTGGCTGGCACCGATGAAACCCTTTTCATTTCGTGCATTCGATGCGGCTTGCTTCAGGGATTGAGCCGCCCGGTTGACGATCTTCGGACCGCCGCCGCCTAACTGCCGTCCTCCTGATATTCGCGTCGGCGGGGCCAACCCTAGCCATGAGCAAAAATGCTGAGAGGATGGAAAACGCGAAAGGTCAGGGCCTATTTCACTGGCCAATACCAGTGCTGTATCCACGCCAATCGTAGGAATTGCCGTCAAATCGACACCCAGTACTCTGTAAAGCGCCTGATGCAGCATCACTTGCTCTGCCGTCGAGCGGTGGGGGCTGCGCAGAACCTTGGTCGCAGGCTGAGGCGCTGCCTCCAGCGCAGGCAGACACTCCAACGCTTGACCGATCGCCTTGTCGCACCCGGCAATTTGCTGCTCCAGAAAGTCGTACAGCGCTACTTCCTGAGCCAAGGCATGCAGATGTTCTAAACGCCAGTTGCCATGAAGGCTGCGAGCGATGGTGTCTTGACCCGCTTTGATCCGGCCATCTCGCAGGGTGGCCAACTTTTTCGGACAGCGTTCGCCGGCAATAATTGCCCGCAAAATCTTCATGCCAGTGACCCCGGAAATATCACTGATGACGTGCGCTAGCTGGATATTCATCTGGCTCAACGCTTTTTGCATACGGTTGAGCGTCTGGGCCTGATCCCGAACCCGATTGGCTCTCTGTCGTACCAATGAGCGCAGCGAACAGATGGCGTCCGCAGGTCGGAAAGCCCCTCGCAAAAGGCCATGAGTCATCAGTTGCCAGATCCATTGGCAATCCAGCACATCCGATTTGCGCCCTGTGATTTGGCGCGTTGCGCGTGAATTGACCAGGTAAACGTCAAAACCCCGGGCATCCAGAAGCTCGAAAAGCGGGATCCAGTAAACCCCGGTAGCTTCCATCGCGACCACCTTGATATTGAGGGACTCAAGCCAGTCAGCCAATCGGCCAAGATCATCGGTGAAGGTTTCGAAACGTTGCACCGGATGAGCATGCTGAGCGGGATTAACACCGACCCAATGCTCGCGGCTGCCGATGTCGATACCCGCACAGTCAGAGTGAACAACTTCAAAACGTTGCTGAGGATTCTTGCGCGCCATTGCAAATACTCGCAGGATAATGGGCGCACGCGGGGCACACGGTGGCGAAAGGATTCACTCTCTCATACGTGGTCACAGCTTGCTGTGCCGACAATGACTCCACGCCGATACCGTGCGGACCACTCTCCTACGCGGGTGCTGACACACCAATGCGGGTTACGGTCTCTGTCCCGCGTGCATCCTTTTATCCTAACAAGTCTGCTCTGACGCTACATGCCGTTGCGGTATCAGCCTCTCATCGTGCTTGATGCCTGGCGCATTCACTTGTTTGTTGCGCGACAGCGCGGCGCCTTGGCGGCGGGGAATCTCCTACA
>NZ_JAKLSP010000070.1:0-1299 GCF_022014505.1 Pseudomonas sp. PGPR40
TACTGTTTTTGATGCGTGTTTGGCTTGCTTTCATCTATCCGGCGTCTGAGTGGGGCTGTGGCCCCGCGCCTCGATGAGAATCGATGCCCGACGATCCTAATTAGTTGAACGGCCTTTCAGCCGTGTGGGAGCTCAGGGTTGTCGTCAGGCCGGTTGGCCGTTCACGTCATCTGTTATCCAGCATCGCAAAACCAGGTGGGTGGTGCTCGGGTGACAGCAGGGTCAGGCGTTCATCGCGCTTGGCCCTGCATCGAATTCAGTGCGGTGGGCCGCAATCGCCCAGGCGATCCTCGCCAGCTTGTTGGCCAGCGCGCAGACCACATGGTTGGAGTGATGGTGGGCCAATAGCTGCCGGACCCAGTCCGCCAGCCAGCCTTTCTGTCGGTCCAGTTGTATCAAATAAACCCGGGCGCACTGGATAAGCAGGCGCCTCTGGTTTCGATCACCGCGCTTGCTGATGCCCAGCAGGACGGTCTTGCCGCCCGTGGAATGCTGTTTGGGCACCAGCCCGATCGAGGCCGAATAGCCTCGGCCGCATTTGAACTGCTTGCCATCGCCCAACTCGGCCGCCAGGACGCTGGAGGTGATCGGGCCGACACACGGCATGGTCATCAAACGCGCCGCCAGATCATCTTCAGCGGCCTGGCACTCCACGTCTTTGTCTTGCGCCTTGACCTGCTCATCCAGATAGTTGAAGTGCTTATGCAACCCCATCAGAAGTTTTTTGAAGGGCTCAGAAAGTGAACTCGCTTGCAGCAGCGCCGGCAGCGCTTTGATTGATTTGAAGCCTGGAGCCAGGCTGATGCCCACCTCCAGCAGGGCCGCATGAATCCGATTGGCGGCCGCGGTGCGCTCCTTGATGAACGAGTCGCGTATCGAGTTGAGCATGGCCAACAACTGCTGAGCCTGGGTTTTGGGATGCACAAAGCGCATCAAGGGGCGAGTCGCCGCCTCGCAGATCGCCTCGGCATCGGCGAAGTCGTTCTTGTTGCTTTTCACGAAAGGACGCACGAGATGCGGCGCAATGAGCTTGGGCGTATGGCCCAGCTTGGCCGCCTCCTGCGCCATGAAGTGGGCACCGCCACAGGCCTCCATCACGACGATGCAGGGTTCGAGGTTCGCCAGATGTTGAACGAGCGCCACTCGGTTAAACTTTTTGCGGTAAAGCTCATGACCACGATCATCTTGTGCATGCAGATGAAAGGTGTGTTTTCCCAGGTCGATGGCGGCAATAGCTACTTTCATGGCAACGGTCTCCGATAGGCCCCCTGCGAAAGCTTAGTGGGCAATCGCAGGGGG
>NZ_JAKLSP010000071.1:0-1194 GCF_022014505.1 Pseudomonas sp. PGPR40
GCCAATTTGGAGGTTCCATGAAAGAAAGAAGAGTCTTTTCCCGCGAGTTCAAACATCGTGCAGCCAGCATGGTGATTGATGACGGTTGTTCGGTACAGGAGGTCTGCGCGTCGCTGGACATCAGTGCCACCGCGTTACGACGGTGGGTGGACCAGGTTCGCAAAGAACACAAGGGACAACCGGTTCAAGGCACTAAGGCCATTACTGAGGATCAGCGCCAGATTCAGGATTTGAAAGCCAAGATCAAACGCATGGAAATGGAAGCCGAAATCTTAAAAAAGGCTACCGCTCTCTTGATGTCGGATCCCGATCGTTTTCGATGATCGCGGAGCTAAGAGAGTCATTCCCGACCGCCATCCTGTGTCGCGTTTTCGATGTGAAGCGCAGCAGCTTTTATGAGTGGCTACAGCGTCTCTCGCGGCCTAAGATCGAGCGCGAAGAGCTCAAGGGGAAGGTGGTTGAGCTGCACAGCGAAAGCCGGGAAGCCATGGGGTCCAGAACGATCAGCAAGCATCTGCAGGCCCAACACATAGCGGCTGGAAGAAGCCTGGTTAAAGCGCTGATGAGGGAAGCCAACATTGTCAGTAAACAACGCCAGCCTCACCCATTCAGATCCAAAGGAGTTGAAGCATTTGTCGCGCCCAATCTGCTCAAGCGCAATTTCAAACCGACCGCGGTCAATCAAGTCTGGTGTGGGGACGTTACAAGCCTGATGGTAGGCAAGCGCTGGGTTCATCTGGCCATCGTGATCGATTTGTTTGCGCGCCGGGTCATTGGTTGGGCATTTTCGCTGGTCAATGACGCCAACTTGGTGAGCAAAGCGCTACGCATGGCGACCGAGCTTCGAACCTGCCCACCTGGATTGATGTTCCATTCGGATCAGGGCTGTCAGTACACCAGTCGCAAGTTTCAAGAGGCGCTGACGCGCCATGGCATTTTGCAAAGCATGAGTCATCGCGGGCAGTGCTGGGACAATGCTCCAACGGAACGCTTTTTCGGCACCCTGAAATCAGAATGGGTCCCTCGGGGCGGCTATGGCACGAGCGAGGAAGCAGAAACCGACATGGTGCGTTTCTTCATGTATTACAACCGCACCAGGCTCCACAGCTACAACAACTACCTGTCGCCAATAGCTATGGAGCTAAAAGCGGCATAAACACCGTAACCGGTGTCCGGATTTACTTGACCAGTTCA
>NZ_JAKLSP010000072.1:0-1019 GCF_022014505.1 Pseudomonas sp. PGPR40
CCTGAAGGCAGGATTTGCTCCTGACCTTGTCTGTAGAGAGGCCCCCCCGCCTCATTGCCCACCACGAAGAGTATCGAGAAGCCGACAAGTCGGACTTCGCATTACAAGGTTGCAGTGGCATGAAGTTCGAGGTCGGGGGAACCAGGAGCAATCTTACCTAAAGCCAAGGAAGTGAAAAGCATGAATGTTCATATCGGCATAGACATTGGTTCGCGCACGTCGGCCATGGGATGGCGGCAGAAGGGTAAAACGTCCGGCCAGTGGGACATTCAGCACACGCCCAAGGGTCGCAAGGCCGCCGTGGAGAAGCTGTTGCAGCTCAAGCCGCTGAGCGTGGTCATGGAAGCCACCGGCATTTACTATCTGGACCTTGCGATGGAGTTGCACGCTGCCGGCTTGCCGGTCTCGGTGATCAACCCCAAAAGTTTCCACAACTTTGCCAAGCTGATGCTGCAAAACAGCAAGACTGATCAGATTGATGCCCTATTGCTGGCTGAATATGGCGAGCGCATGTCGCCTAGGCTTTGGGTGCCCCCTACGGCAGATCAAATGACGTTGCGGGCAATTGGCCGTCACATCAATCGGCTGATTGGCCATCGAACGAGAGCCAAGAACGAATTGCATGCGCTACAGGCGACAGAAATGAGTGTTGAGCTGCTGATCGAGGATGAGAAAGATGCGATTGCAGCATTGGACACCAGGATTGATCGTTTGAAAAAGGCAGCACGTGATGCCATCGCCAAGTGCCCGGATTTGAGTTTGCAGTTTCGCTGCATGATGGCCGCGCCTGGCGTAGGAGAGGCCTCGGCCATCGCGGCACTGGCTGAGCTGACGACGTTGCCAGTGACGCTTAAATCGGCCCAGGTAAGCCGTTATGCGGGGCTGGATGTGAGGCTGACCCAATCAGGCACGAGCGTGAACCGCCCAGGGCGCATGTCCAAGTGTGGCAACGCTTACTTGCGTGCCGCGATGTTCATGCCCGCGATGACGGCAATCCGCTGCGATGAGAATGTGAAGGC
>NZ_JAKLSP010000073.1:0-996 GCF_022014505.1 Pseudomonas sp. PGPR40
ACCACCCAGGACGCAGAAACCGATGGCGACCCCACGGCCCAGGACAGCGCCGCCACCACGGTGGACTTCAGCGGCGTCTTCGGCAACCTGCCGGTCTATGGCGCCGACGGCGCTGGCACTACCGTCAAGAGCTACGCCCTGAGCCTGTATGGCGCGAATGGCAGTGACTCCTTGCTGGACAGCAACGGCGTGCAGATCAACCTGTACAACGTCAGCGGCCTGATCGTGGGGTCGACCGCCCTCAACGCAGCCGCCATCACCACGGGCAATACCATCTTCTCGATCGGGGTGGTGCCCAGCGGAGCCAATGCCGGCATCGTCACGCTGACCCAGTTCGCCGAGATTGACCACGCCTTGGAGACTCCGACCACAGCACCCTTTGACGACCAGTTCGCGATATTGGCCAACAACCTGATCAAGCTCACCGGTACTGCGCTCAGCACTGACGGCGATGGCGACACTGCCACCGACAGCGAGGATGTGGACCTGGGCGGCAACGTTCGCTTTGCCGACGATGGCCCCAGCGTTACCGTCAGCGCCACCACCGAAAGCGCAATCTTGCTCACCACCCAGGACGCAGAAACCGATGGCGACCCCACGGCCCAGGACAGCGCCGCCACCACGGTGGACTTCAGCGGCGTCTTCGGCAACCTGCCGGTCTATGGCGCCGACGGCGCTGGCACTACCGTCAAGAGCTACGCCCTGAGCCTGTATGGCGCGAATGGCAGTGACTCCTTGCTGGACAGCAACGGCGTGCAGATCAACCTGTACAACGTCAGCGGCCTGATCGTGGGGTCGACCGCCCTCAACGCAGCCGCCATCACCACGGGCAATACCATCTTCTCGATCGGGGTGGTGCCCAGCGGAGCCAATGCCGGCATCGTCACGCTGACCCAGTTCGCCGAGATTGACCACGCCTTGGAGACTCCGACCACAGCACCCTTTGACGACCAGTTCGCGATATTGGCCAACAACCTGATCAAGCTCACCGGTACT
>NZ_JAKLSP010000074.1:0-979 GCF_022014505.1 Pseudomonas sp. PGPR40
CTGGTGGCGGAGCATCCGGTGGTCAGCCGGTTTTCCCCGGGTTTCAGCACCCGTCCCAGCCAGGTCACGCGCCGGCACTACGACCTGAAACGCCCGAACCGGTTACTGGAAAGTCGCTTTGCCGGCGCGTTCAGCCCTGTGCTTGAAGACTATCGCTACCCGCTGCTTTTCGAGAGTGAGAAACGCGGGCAACAGCTCGCCCGGCAGGTGCTGGAACGGCACCGCACCGATTACCAGTTGGCCGAGGGCGAAAGCGACCAGCCGACCCTGCGCAGCGGTCATTTTTTCAGCCTGACGCAACACCCACGCGCCACGTACAACGATTTGTGGCTGCTGCTCAGTGTCACCCACCGCGGAAAACAGCCTCAGGTGCTGGAAGAGTCAGTCACCAGCGACGCCAAATCCGAGGACGGGTTTACCCAGGGCTACCGCAACCGCTTCAGCGCGATTCCCTGGGACGTGTTTTATCGGCCACCGCTGCCGCCCCCAAGACCGGCGCTGGTCTGCCAGACCGCCCGCGTCACCGGGCCGGCCGGCGAAGAGATCTACTGCGATGAACATGGTCGGGTCAAAGTCGAGTTTCACTGGGACCGGGCCGAGCGCAACAGCGAACACAGCAGTTGCTGGCTGCGGGTGTCCTCCAGCTGGGCGGGTGAACATTTCGGTGCGGTGACCATTCCGCGCATCGGCATGGAAGTGGTGGTCACCTACCTGGAAGGCAATCCCGACCATCCATTGATCACCGGGTGCGCGCCGAACAAGCTCACGCCCGTCCCCTACCCCTTGCCCGAACACCAAACCAAAACCGTACTGCGCAGCCACAGTTCACCGCATACCGGTGGATACAACGAACTGTCGATTGAAGACCGCGCCGGGCAGGAACTGATCTACCTGCGCGCCCAGCGCGATCTGGAGCAGAAGGTGGTCAATGACAGCCGGCTGGAAGTGGGCAACGAGCGTCGGGAAACCATCAAGGGCC
>NZ_JAKLSP010000075.1:0-858 GCF_022014505.1 Pseudomonas sp. PGPR40
CCGAAGCGCTTTGATAGATAGCTCGGTGTCGGCAGTTCTTGAGCAAGCCCATCCCACGATTCTGCGCGAAAACAGGTCCATCACCACCGCCAGATACAACCAGCTATCCCTTACTTTGATGTAGGTGATATCGCCTGCCCAGAGCGTGTCTGGCTGAGTTGGATTAAAGCGACGATCAAGAATATTCGGCGCAGTCACTGCAGGTTTGGTCGCTCGACGATAGTGGGCATAACGTGGCCGACGTCTTACCAAGCCGAGAGTCTTGATCAAGGTGCCCATTCGATAGCGCCCAACGCAAATGCCTGATTTTTTTAACTCCTTGGATAACCCTCGAGCACCGAGCGCCTCACGATGCTCTGC
The DNA here is from genome assembly GCF_022014505.1 of Pseudomonas sp. PGPR40. Taxonomy (NCBI): domain Bacteria; kingdom Pseudomonadati; phylum Pseudomonadota; class Gammaproteobacteria; order Pseudomonadales; family Pseudomonadaceae; genus Pseudomonas; species Pseudomonas sp. PGPR40. The sequence goes on from NZ_JAKLSP010000075.1 coordinate 361, forward strand.
ATGTAGCGCACGAATTTGGAGCTCCAAGGGGTGCTCGATAACACCAGGCGGCCCTGGCTTGCGCTTGGCGTAATAGCTACTGCGGGCCAAACCGAGGGCCAAACAGGCACGTCGAACCGACACTGTCCCTCTAACGCCATCAATCATTTGGTTCGACCGAACAGAACCTTCAGATGAGAGGGCAATTGCTTTTTTAATACTTGGTTCTCGGCTTCAAGCAGCGCCAATTTTGCCTGCAGCGACTCGATCAATGCCTGATCTTGTGGCCGGGTTGGCTGCAACATCCCCGCATGCTCCCGGCGCCAGCAAAGAACCCAGCGGCGCAGAGCTGTAGGGCCCACACCGATAGCCTCACAGGCTTTAGGTATGGAGTAATTCATTTCTACAACCAAGCGAATGGCTTCCGCTTTTTCCTCGGCGTTAACAACCCGATATCCCATGATGCTTCCTTAGATCGACACTCCTACATCATGGTCCAAAAACATTGAGCCACAACAG
>NZ_JAKLSP010000076.1:0-824 GCF_022014505.1 Pseudomonas sp. PGPR40
CCCTGCGGCCCCTCGTTATGGCGCACCTGGCGGGCATATTCGTAAAGTTTCTCCTTGAGCGTTGCCAAGGCGTCTTCGATGACGCGGTACTCGCGGTCGGTGACAATGGTTGCGCCGCTTTCCTGGGCTTGTTGCCAGCGGCGCAAGGTCGCCCAGGCAAAAGGAATGTAACTGGCGATCATCATGTGGTCGGTGTAGTTGATCAGTTGCGCGAGCAGGCCGTCGCGGGCCGGCATATCACCCCGTCGCGTCTTTTCCAGCATGGCGGTACAGGCGGCATCGTCGATGGACTCGCAATCCGGGTCCCACAAAATCGACGACCACTCCTTGTCATTAAAGCGCACAGGCATGAAATGCTGCTGTTGCCCGTGATGCTGATAGGGCTCACCGCCCACGCGCACCAGACCGGCACCAAACAGCAACATGCCATAGAGTCCGGAAAAGACCGTCGTCACCAGGCCCGGGACCCAGACCTTCCAGTTAGCGTCCATCCACGGCGCCGGTACGCCGGGCACCGGGTCGTTGTGATTGACCATGCGGTGATGGACAAGGTCGGTGGCGCCTTCAACAAAGGTTGAGTCGCCAGCGCGTGGGGCGCCGTAGGTGTAGAGGAGGATGTTGTAATCCTCATCCGGAAATCGACGGAGCGCTTCGGCCAGCAACAAGGCGATAGCTCCACCAAGACTATGCCCGCAAATGATGATTTTTTGACCCGTATGAAATTTATCCAGATAACGCAAGACGAACGCTTTCATCGCCTGAAACGCACTGTAAAAACCCTGATGGACGCTCCCGACACCTTCCTCGAACGGAACCTGAAGCGC
>NZ_JAKLSP010000077.1:0-630 GCF_022014505.1 Pseudomonas sp. PGPR40
TGATGATTTTTTGACCCGTATGAAATTTATCCAGATAACGCAAGACGAACGCTTTCATCGCCTGAAACGCACTGTAAAAACCCTGATGGACGCTCCCGACACCTTCCTCGAACGGAACCTGAAGCGCATTCACATCACGTAATGCATCTTTCAGACTGGCCGTGCCGCGCACCGAAATCAGAATGACTTCGTCGTGGTGACACATGAACGCCTGGGTATCGCCGCCATCTTCCTGATCATCGAAAAAATGCTGGTTGGCCGGGTGCTCCTGATCCTTGCCTTTGTCCGGGTGGTTTTGCTGATACAGCGTCGGGTCGAACGGCAGGATTTCCAGCCGCTTTGAATAGGGCACGTCCTCGTACAACGGGTAAAACCTTTGGGTTTGGCTCCTATCGATTCGCCAGTTCTCCCGATAGCTGGCCAACGCCTCGCCGAACAGATTGCCGATGCTCGGGTCCTCAGGAAAGCGCACTTTATCCAACGGTTTTTCGCGCGGGTCTTGAGCGAAGTCGGTGTAACTCAAGGTCGCCATCAGGGCCAGTTGATAGAGATTCAGCGCACAGAATTTGTCATCGGTGGACAGCAGGGGCCGCAAGGCGCGCATCGGCCGCACTTCCAGCACATTGTGTT
>NZ_JAKLSP010000078.1:0-559 GCF_022014505.1 Pseudomonas sp. PGPR40
CAACCGGCCTTTCTCCAATTCGGCTTTAACGGCGAAGGCATTCATGGGCATATCGACGGGGCGTTCGCGGGAGAAATCGGTAAACGCCTGACCCGCTATCGCCTGAGCCTGGTACCGGCGCTGCACTTCTTGCAGTTCAGCCACGATCAGCGGATTTTCCAGCACCAGACAGTGCCGCACATCATCACTCAGGTGCTCAAGCAGCATGGCATCCTGGCCGATGCGTTCAGGTTCCACGTCCGAACCAGTCCCGAGCGCGAATACTGCACGCAATACGGGGAAACCAATTTCGAATTCGTCCAGCGTCTGTGCGCCGAGGAAGGCCTCGCCTGGCACCACCAGCATTCCCGGGACGGCCATGTGCTGGTGTTCACCGAGGACCAGACCTTCTTCCCCATCCTGGGGGAAACCCCTTATCAACAAGACGCCGGGCTGGTGGCGGAGCATCCGGTGGTCAGCCGGTTTTCCCCGGGTTTCAGCACCCGTCCCAGCCAGGTCACGCGCCGGCACTACGACCTGAAACGCCCGAACCGGTTACTGGAAAGTCGCTTTGCCGGCG
>NZ_JAKLSP010000079.1:0-554 GCF_022014505.1 Pseudomonas sp. PGPR40
ACCGAATCAGGCGACTGCGTGATGTGGTTCTGGAGCAACTTGCCCGACACCATCAGCGCTGAGCAAATCGCCGATTTATACCGTCGTCGCTGGAGTATCGAAGGGATGTTCCAGCGTCTTGAATCGGTGCTGGACAGTGAAATCGAAAGCCTCGGCTCGCCCCGGGCAGCCTTGCTGGGTTTTGCCTCGGCGATCTTGGCCTATAACGTCCTGGCGGTTCTCAAACGTAGTGTGGAGCAGGCTCACCGCGAGACGCAGCCTGAAGGTTGGGAAGCTTCGACCTTCCATCTGGCGGTGCAAGTGCGTAGCGGTTATGAGGGCATGCAGATCGCGTTGCCCTCGGATTACCTGCCATTTCAATCGACCTCAGAAACGCTGGCAGAGCGGCTGTTGGCGCTGGCCAGGAACATCAAGCCCAAGCAGGTCGCCAAAAGCATCCGCGGCCCCAAAATCGCCAAGCCCAAGGAATGGCTGGAGGGAAAGGCTGCCAATGCTCATGTGTCGACCGACCGGGTGCTTAAGGCCCATAAAGGGAAAACACCTTGAAAGGGCTG
>NZ_JAKLSP010000080.1:0-546 GCF_022014505.1 Pseudomonas sp. PGPR40
CTGTCGATTGAAGACCGCGCCGGGCAGGAACTGATCTACCTGCGCGCCCAGCGCGATCTGGAGCAGAAGGTGGTCAATGACAGCCGGCTGGAAGTGGGCAACGAGCGTCGGGAAACCATCAAGGGCCACAGCATTACGCTGCTGGAGGCGGAAGAGCATCGCACGGTCATGGCGGATCGCAAGGTGCAGCTGCAGGCCAGCGACTATCTGCAGGTGGCCGGGAGCAGCCACACGAAAGTCGATGACACGCTGGTGGTCGAGGCCGCTCAGCAGCTGCACATCAAGGCGGGTACCCACTTGGTGCTGGAGGCGGGCGAGAGTATTTCGTTGAAGGTGGGTGGTCAGCACATCGTGCTCAATGCCGACGGGATCTTCAGCAGCCGCGAGCTTGAGATCGGCGGCGCTCCAAAGCCGGGTACGGGCAGTCGCTGGCTTGTTGGTCTCCGTCGTGCCTGCGCCTCAGCCGACGGAAGACGAAGCGGCGGATGAGCTGGAGGAAGAAGAGGAAGAAGTCGAAGAGGAAGGGATTACCTTGCGAATCGGGGT